>JABWAY010000063.1 GCA_013360825.1 Candidatus Brocadiia bacterium
CCGTCGTGCTGGCGCTGGCGGCGCTGTGGGCGGGGTCCGATCCTCCGGCGGCGGGCCCGGCGGAGGTCGTGATCCTGCACACGAACGACCTGCACGGCCGGGCCTGGTCGCAGAAGGCGATCTGGCTGGACCGGGACAATCCGCCGATGGTCGGCGGGCTCGCGGCGCTCGCCGCGACGATCCGGCGCGAACGCGCGCGGGCGTGGAACGAGGGGAAGGCCGTCGTCCTGGTGGACGCGGGGGACTGGTTCCAGGGAACGCCGGAGGGGGACATCCCGCGGGGGCGGCTGGTCGCCGAGTGGATGAACCTCGTCGGGTACGACGCCGCGACGATCGGGAACCATGAGTTCGACAAGGGGCCGTCGATTCTCGAGGAACTCCACAGGATCGCCCGCTTTCCGTTCCTGGGCGCGAACATCGCGCGCGAGGAGGGAGGGCACCCGGTCTGGCGGCAGGGGAGCTGGACGACGGTCGCCCACGGCACCGACATCGTGTTCGTCGGGCTGATCTCCTCCGGCATGAGGTCGCTCGTCGTCCCCGAAGCCATCCGGGGTTTCCGGTTCGGGGACGAGGTCGAGACCCTCCGGAACTACCTCCGCCCGGGCCGCGTCGTCATCCCGGTCACGCACTGCGGAGTGGACCGGGATGTGGAGATCGCCGAGGCCACGCGCGTCCCTGTGATCATCGGCGGGCACTCCCACACGGGCCTTCCCGGGGGAAAGGTCTCACCCTCGGGTACGCTGATCGCCCAGTGCTGGGCGCACGGGACCGTCCTCGGACGCGTGGACTTCCGGCTCGAGGGAGGCGGGGTCCGGGGCGCCACGGCCTCCCTCGTCCCCGTGCGGCCGTCCGACGGGGAGGATGCCGAAGCGCGCGCGCTGGTCGCCCGATGGGCCGAGACCGTCGGCGCCGAGATGAACGTCGTCGTCGGCGAGACGGCGCAGGCGCTGACCCGCCAGGGCGCCGGCTCCTCGACGCTCGGAAACTGGGTCTGCGACGTGATGCGCGACCGCGCCGGCGTCCAGGTCGCCCTGACCAACCGCACCGGCATCCGCGCCGACCTCCCCGCCGGCCCCATCCGCCTCCGGGACCTCTACGAAGTCTGCCCCTTCTCCAACACCCTCGTCACCATGGAGCTCTCCGGCGCGGACCTCGACAGCGTGCTCGAATTCAGCACCGGCGCGAACCCGGTCTTCCTCGAGGTCAGCGGGCTCGAGGCCGAGATCGACGGCGCCGCCGCAGCGGGGAGCCGCGTCACCGTGCGGACCGTCGGCGGCGAGCCCTGGGACGCGACACGGACCTACAGGATCGTCACCAATTCGTTCCTCGCCGCAGGCGGGGACGGTCACCTCGGGCTCTCCCGCGGCGCCCGGCTGGTCGACACGGGGATCGACACGCTGGAAGCGCTGACCCGCGCCGCCAGGGCGGGGAAGATCGCGGCGCCCCTCGAGGCCCGGTTGCGCCGCCGCTGACCGGCGTTTTTCCTCCCGGGGGCTCTCCCCGGACGGTTCAATGACCCCACTCTTTCCCCAGGGAGGACCGGACCCATGCGATTCGCCTGCCTCGCCCTTCTCGCCGCGCTGGCGGCCGGCTGCGGAAAGTCGGATCCTGCCCCCGGAACCACGGGGGCGCTGAAGGTCGGGCTGGTCTTCGACGTCGGCGGACGGGGGGACCGGTCGTTCAATGACGCGGCGTACGCCGGGCTGGAGCGGGCGAAGAAGGAACTCGGAATCGAGTTCGAGTACTTCGAGCCGACGCACGCCGACCGGGAAGCGGGGCTCCGGAAGTACGCCGAGCAGGGGGCGCCCCTCGTGATCGGGGTGGGATTCGCGTTCACCGACTCGATCGCGAAGGTTTCCGCGGATTTCCCGGGGCAGCATTTCGCGTGCGTGGACTGGGACACCGGCTCCGCCCCGAAACCTCCCGCGAACGTCGCGGCGCTTCGATTCCGCGAAGAGGAGGGGTGTTTTCTCGTCGGGGCGATCGCCGGACTGACCACGAAGACGGGGAAGGTCGGGTTCGTCGGCGGGATGGAGATCCCGCTGATCCACAAGTTCCGGGCGGGGTTCGCCGCGGGGGTGAAGGCGGTCAACCCGTCGTGCGAGGTCCTGGTCGCCTTCGCCGGACTGACTCCCGAGGCGTTCAAGGACCCGGTCAAGGGCAAGGAACTGGCGCGATCCCAGTACGGCGCCGGGGCGGACATCATCTTTCACGCGAGCGGGTCGACCGGTCTCGGGGTCTTTGAGGAGGCCCGGGCCCGGAATCGGGAGCGCGGCACGGTGACCCATTTCGTGATCGGCGTCGACGCCGACCAGTGGGAGGAGGGGGGGCACGTGCTGACGTCGATGCTGAAGCGCGTGGACGTGGCGGTGTTCGACGTGGTGAAGGGGACGAAGGCGGGGACATTTCCGGCCGGGGTGCACGAATTCGGGTTGAAGGAGGACGGGCTCGGTTACGTGAGGGACGACCGGAACCGGGCGCTGATCCCGGACACGGTGGCGCAGAAGGTGGACGCGCTGAAGGCGGAGATTCTGGCCGGCAGGATCACCGTGCCGGTCCGGTAGGGCATGGCCGCCGCGGTCGAGATGGTGGGGATTGAGAAGCGTTTTCCACGCGTGGTGGCGAATGTCGGGGTGAATCTCGTCGTGGAGGAGGGGGAGATTCACGCGCTGGCGGGGGAGAACGGGGCGGGGAAGTCCACGCTGATGAAGATCCTGTGCGGGCTCCACGCGCCGGATGCGGGGGTGGTGCGGATATTCGGCCGCGAGGTGACCGACTTCCGGCCGGCGGCGGCGATCGCCGCGGGGATCGGGATGGTGCACCAGCACTTCATGCAGGTGCCGACGCTGACGGTGGCGGAGAACGTGGTCCTGGGGGAGGAGCCGCGCCGGGGGCCGTTCTTTGACCGGCGGAGGGCGGAGGAGCGGGTGGCGGAGCTCGGGAGCCGTTTCGGGCTCCCCGTGGACCCGCGGGCGAGGATTGAGGATCTGCCGGTCGGGCTGCAGCAGCGGGTGGAGATCCTGAAGGTGCTGGCGCGCGGGGCGCGTGTGCTGATCCTGGACGAGCCGACGGCGGTGCTGACGCCGCAGGAGTCCGAGTCGCTCTATGCGACGCTTCGGTCGCTGAAGTCGCAGGGGCGGACGGTAATTTTCATTTCGCACAAGCTGCGGGAGGTTCGGGCGGCCGCGGACCGGCTGACGGTGCTGAGGCGGGGGAGGACGGTCGGGACGGTGCCGATCGGGGAGGTGGACGAGGCGAAGATCGCCGAGATGATGATCGGGCGCCCGGTGCTGTTCGAGATCGAGAAGACCCCGGCCGCGCCGGCGGGGGCGGTGCTGGAGGTGCGCGACCTGGCCGGGGGCCGGCTGCGCGGGGTGACGTTCGACGTCCGCGCCGGGGAAATCGTCGGGGTTGCGGGGGTGGAGGGGAACGGGCAGAGCGAACTGGTGGAGATCCTTTCGGGACTGCGGCAGGCCGGCTCGGGAACGGCCCGTCTGCGCGGGCGGGAGCTGTCGCGGGCCGGTCCCGCGGCGTGGTTCGAGGCGGGGCTCGGCGTGATTCCCGAGGACCGCAACCTCCGGGGTCTGATCGGGGAGATGTCGGTCGCGGACAACCTGATCCTCGGGCGGCACCGGCAGCCCCGGTATTCCCGCGCCGGGATCGTCGCGGGCGCCGCGCGCGACGCGGACGCCGCCGGCCTCGTCGAACGCTTCGATATCCGCCCCGCCGATCCGCGTGCGGAGGCGGAGTCCCTGTCCGGGGGAAACCGCCAGAAGGTGGTCGTCGCGCGGGAGTTGTCCCGCGTTCCCGGCCTGCTCGTGGCGGCCCACCCGACCCGGGGGGTGGACGTCGGCGCGATCGAGTTCATCCACCGGTCGATCCTCGCGGAACGGGCGCGGGGGGCGGCGGTGCTGCTGGTGTCCTCCGAGTTGCCCGAGATCCTCGCCCTCGCGGATCGCATCCTCGTGCTCTGCGGCGGGGCGATCGCCGGCGAGGTCCGGGGGGCGGAAGCGACGGAGCGCGGGCTCGGGGTCCTCATGACGGGCGGTGCGCCGGCATGAGGGCGCTTCTCGCACACCCGTGGACCGCCCGGATCGGCCCCCCTGTCCTCGCGGTCGCCTGTGCGGCCCTGCTGGGGGCGGCCCTGGTGGCGGCGCTGGGCCAGAATCCGTTCGGGCTGGCCGGGCGGGTCTGGGGCGAGGCCACGCGGTACCACGGCCTGCGCGACGACGCGGCCTACGTGATCGCGTACGCGACCCCGCTGATCTTCACCGGGCTGGGGGTCGCGATCGCCTTCCGGGCGGGGATGTTCAACATCGGCGGCCAGGGTCAGGTGATGATCGGCGGGATCCTGTGCGGATTCGTCGGCTGGAAACTGGCCGCCTGGCCGGCCTGGGCCCTCGTCCCGGCCTGTTTCGCCGCCGCGGCCGCCGGAGGGGCCGCGTGGGCGTCGATCGCGGGGGCGCTTCGCGCCTGGCGGGGGTCCCACGAAGTCATCGTCACCATCATGCTGAACGTGCTCGCCGTCGCCCTGACCGAGACCCTCGCGGGCGGCCGCTGGAAATCCGGCGCCGGGATGATGTCCCAGCTTCCGGACGTCGGTCCCGGCGCGCGCCTCCCGCGCCTCGGCGCCTGGCCCGAAGGTTCCACCTCGGTCGTCCCGGTCCTCGGAATCCCTGTCTTCCCCGCGCACGTTCCCGCCAATGCCGCGATCTTCCTTGCCCTCGCCTGCTGCGTCGCGGCGTGGGCCTGGCTCTGGCGCACCACCCGCGGCTTCGAACTCCGCGCCACCGGCCTCGGGCCCGAGGCCGCCCGCGCCGCCGGGATCCCCCCCCGCACCACGCTCCTCATCGCCATGGCCCTCTCCGGCGCCCTCGCCGGTCTCGCCGCCACGGACCTGGTCATGGGGCAGAAGGGAACCTGGCGCCAGGACGACGGCCTCGCGTTCGCCGGGCAGGCGTTCATCGGGATCGCCGTCGCCCTCATGGGACAGAATCACCCCGCCGGCATCGTTCCCGCGGCGCTCCTCTTCGGCGCCCTCCAGCGCCTCGCCTTCCTCCTCTCCGGCGTTCCCAAGGACCTGGTCTTCATCCTGCAGGCGGCGGTCATCCTGTTCGTGGTCTGCGGGAACGAGATTTTTCGAAGGGCCCTGTCCCGGCGGAGGGCCGCGTGACTCCGGAATTCATCGCGGGAATCCTGACGGTCGCCGCGCCGCTCCTGCTGGCCGCGATGGGCGGCGTCGTCAGCGAGCGGTCGGGGGTGGTCAACATCGCGCTCGAAGGGACGATGCTGGCCTCCGCGTTCGCGTTCACCGCCGTGACGCACGCCTTCGAGCCGGTCGGTCCCGACGGCCGGCATCTCGTCGACGCCGCCGGGGCCTGGGTTCCGTTCGCCGGGGTCGCCGCGGGGCTGGCCTGCGGCGTCCTTGTCTCGCTGCTTCATGCCCTCGTCTGCATCCGTGTCGGCGCCAACCAGGTCGTTTCCGGAATCGCCATCAACATCCTCGCCGTCGGCGCGACCCAGTTCGCCTGCACGCTCGTCTTCGAGTCGTCGTCCAACTCCGCCCGCGTCGCCTCGCTTCCCCGATGGGGGCTCGGCGCCTTCACCTTCACCCCTGCCGCATGGGCCTCCTTCGTCGCCGTCCCCGTCGTCACGCTCCTCCTCTTCCGGACCGTCTTCGGCCTCCGCCTCCGCGCGGTCGGCGAGAATCCCGACGCCGCCGAAACCCTCGGGGTGCGCCCCGGGGCCATCCGCACGGCCGCCCTGGCCCTGTCCGGGGCCCTCGCCGGCCTCGGCGGCGTCGTCCTCGCCGCCGACGTCTCCCAGTTCGTTCAGAACATGACCGCGGGACGCGGCTACATCGCCCTCGCCGCCGTCATCTTCGGGAAATGGAACCCGTGGGGCGCCGCGGCCGCCTGCCTCCTGTTCGCCGCCGCCGAAAAAGCCCAGGTCCCGCTTCAGGGAAAAATCCCCCCCCAACTCGCGCAATCCCTTCCGTATCTGCTTACAATCCTCGTTCTCGCGGGGTTCGTCGGCCGGGCGCGGGCCCCCGCGGCACTGGGGAAACCGCATGAATCCAGCCGTTGAGTTCGGTCGCCGTCTCCGCGTCCTGGCGTTTCACGCCCTGCTCCTCTGCGCCGCCGGATGCGGCGGGACCGACGAGAACGATCCCGACACGCTGCCGAAGCGCGAGAAGCCGGCGCGGAACGTGATCCTGCTCATCGGGGACGGGATGGGGCCGGCGCAGCTGACGCTGGCGCGGATCGCAGGCCCCGGTGTGCATGAGGGGCTGGCTCTGGAGAAGACGCCGTTCGTCGGGCTGGTGAAGACGTACCCGGCGGGGACGATGCTGGTCACGGACAGCGCGGCGGCGGCCACGGCGTTCGCGTGCGCGCGCAAGACGACGAACGGGACGCTGGGCGAGTCGCCGGACGGGACCGACTACGAGAACCTGACGGAGTGGTGCCGGAAACGGAAGAAATCGGTGGGGCTGGTCACGACGGCTTCGGTGACGCACGCCACGCCGGCGGCGTTCGCCGTGCACTGCCCGGACCGGAACAAGGAGGCGGACGTCGCGCAGGAGTACCTGGGGGCCGGCGTCGACATCCTGTTCGGCGGCGGGCTGCAGTATTTCCCGGAAACGCGCCAGGCGGCGTTCCGGGAGGCCGGGTACGGCTTCGTCCGCTCCCGCCAGGAACTGCTCGGCGCCGAGCGCGCCCCGCTGATCGGCCTCTTCGCCGATCGCTTCATGGATTTCGAGATCGATCGCCCCCGCGAGGTGCAGCCGTCTCTCGAGGAGATGGCGATGAAGGCGATCCAGATTCTCTCGCGGGACGAAGACGGATTTTTCCTGATGATCGAGGGCGGCCGGATCGACATGGCCTGCCACGGGCACGACGCCGCGACGATGGTCCGGGACGTGGTGGCATTCGACCTGGCGGTCCAGTACGCCGTCGCGTTCGCGGAGCGGGACGGAAATACGCTGGTCCTCGTCACCGCCGACCACTCCACCGGCGGCCTGGCGATCGGCGAACAGGTCTCCGTGGACCGCCTTCGCGGGCGGACCGCGAGCGCCGAACGGATGCGTGAACTCACCGTGCGGGGCAACCGCCCGCTTCCGGACGTCGTGCGCGAGCACGCCGGATTCGAGGTCACCGACCGGATGCTCGCCCAGATCGAGGCGCTGAAGGCCGTCGGCGACCCCAAGTACTCCCTGCACAACGCGATCGCGGACGTGCTCTCCCGGGCTGCCGGCGTGACGTTCATCCCCCTGGATGTCCAGGCGACGCACCTGGTCACCAAGGGGCACGACGGCTGCGACGTGCCGCTGTTCGCCTGGGGGCCACGCGCCGCCGATTTCACCGGGGTGCTCGACAACACCGAAGTGGGGGCCAGGATCCGCCGGGCGATGGAGGCAGGGAAATGATCGACATCCGGACGCCGTGCCTTGCGCTTCAGGATAAGTTCGGCGAAGCGCCCGAGCTGGCGATTGTGCTGGGGAGCGGGCTCGGTCTGCTGGCGGAGTCCGTGGAGGGGGCGCGGATGGTTCCCTATACGGAGGTGGCGGGCTGGCCGATGTCGACGGTGGCGGGGCACGCGGGGGAGCTGGTGGTGGGGAGGCTGGCCGGGCGCCGGGTTGCGGTGATGCGGGGGCGCTGGCATCTTTACGAAGGATACGACGCGGCCCAGATCACGATCGGCGTGAGGTCGCTGGCGCGATGGGGTGTGAAGAGTCTGGTCCTGACGAACGCGGCGGGGGGGATCAGCGGGGCGTTCCGTCCCGGGGACCTGATGCTGATCACCGATCAGATCAACATGACGGGAACGAGCCCGCTGAGCGGGACGCCGGCGTTCATCGACATGTCGAACGCGTACGACGTCCCCTACCGGCTGGCCGCGATCGGGGCGGCGCAGGAGTCGGGGGTCGACCTGAAGCCCGGGGTGTACGCGGGCGTGGCGGGGCCGCAGTACGAGACGGTGGCGGAGGTCCGGATGCTGGCGGCGGTCGGGGCGGATGCGGTCGGGATGTCGACCGTGCTGGAGGTGATCGCGGCCCGGCACGCCGGGATGCGCGTGCTCGGGCTGTCCTGCATCACGAACCTCGCGGCGGGAGGAGCCCACCTTGGGAGCCCCGTGGCGCAGGTCGATCATGCGGAGGTCCTCCGGATCGGCCGGGAGGCCGGGGCGAAGTTCTCCACGCTGGTGCGCGCCATCCTCCCGACGCTGAAACCATGATCCCGCTGGGCGCCCTCCCGAAGATCGACCTTCATCTCCACCTGGACGGCGCGCTCCGTCCGGCGAGCGTCCGCGAAATGGCGCTGGAGGCAGGGGCGGCGTGGCCCCCGGGAGGGGAGGAGAGGTGCCGGGTCCGCCCGGACTGCCGGTCGCTGGTCGACTTCCTCGCGACCTTCGAGTTCTTCCTTCCGTTTCTCAGCTCCCGGCAGGCGCTCCGGCGGTCCGCCCGGGAACTCTGCGAGGACCAGGCGGCGGACGGGGTGATCTACTTCGAGGCGCGGTTCGCCCCGACCCTCTGGGAGCAGACGGGGCTGAGCGCCGAGGAGGCCGTCGAGGGGGCGCTCGAGGGACTGCGCGAGGGGACCGCCGGGACGGGCGTGCACTGGGGGCTGATCCTGTGCGGGCTCCGGAATACGGACCCGGCCCGGACGATGACCGCCGTGGACCTGGCCCGCAGGTTCCGCTCCAGGGGAGTGGTCGGCGTCGATATCGCCGGAGACGAACGCGCGCCGCTCGCTCCGCACGCCCCGGCTTTCCGCGAGGCCGCGAAGCTCGGGATCCCCTTCACGATCCACGCCGGGGAAGCGGGGCCCGCGGCGAACGTGAGGGAGGCGCTGTCGCTGGGGGCCACCCGGATCGGGCACGGGGTGCACGTGGTGGAGGACCCGGAGGCGGTGGCGATGGCGAAGTCCGCCGGGGCGACCTTTGAGATGTGCCTGACGAGCAACCTGATGACGCACGCCGTCGGGCGGATCGAGGACCACCCGTTTCCCCGGCTGCTCCGGGAGGGGCACCGGGTGACGCTGAACACCGACGATCCGGGGGTGCAGGGGACGACGCTGACCCAGGACTACGAGCTCGCCCGGAAGGTCTTCGGGCTGAGCCCCGCGGATTTCCGGGAGACGCTGCGTCACTCCGTCGACGCGGCGTGGGCGGGGGAGGCTCTCAAGCGGGACCTGCGCGTCAGGATCGAGGCTGCCTGGGGGGGTGTCGCGTGAGGGCGCGGAGGCCGGCGGATGCGGAACTGCTCGACGCGGCGCGCCGGGCCGGGAAACACGCCTGGGCGCCGTATTCGGGCTTCAAGGTCGGCGCGGCGCTGCGCTGCGCGGACGGCACGGTCGTCCCCGGCTGCAACGTCGAGAATGCCTCGTTCGGGCTGACGATCTGCGCCGAGCGCGCCGCGCTCGCGCGGGCGGTGTCCGAGGGAAAGACCGCATTCACGGCCATCGCCGTCGTCGGGCACGGGCGGCGCGGAAGGCACCTCCGTCCCTGCGGGGCGTGCCGGCAGGTGCTGGCGGAATTCGGCGACCTGGATGTGCTCTGCGAGGACCGCGGATTCCGCCTGTCCGACCTGCTGCCGGAGACGTTCCGGTTCCGGCCGCGCCGGTCCGGCCGCCGTCCGCGCTGATCGCCCGCTACTTCGCTTCCGGAACCTCAAACAGCCCGTGCAGCCGCCGGAACCTTCCCTTTGTCGCCGGGAGTTCCCCGCACGCAAGGTGGATCTCACGCTCGCGGGGGAGGAAGATCATCGCCTGGAGCGTGAGGTCGCCCTGCGGGACCGACTGGAGCAGTTTCTTCGCCTCGGCGAGCCCGATCTTCCCGTGCCAGGCGGTCTCCAGCTGGTTGAGGCGGAACCACCGCGGACAGGTCTGCGCCGGGTCTTTCCCGCCGAGTCTCCAGTGATTCGTCGCGATGACCGAGCCGTTCTCCGGCTCCCGCAGGCGGAACTCCTCGTGGTCGAGCTCGAACACGCCGCAGCGCCCCGCGGCGTCCGCGACCATCAGGTTGTTCCCGCAGGTTCTCTTCGACTCCTCGAGGAGTTTCCTGGCCTCGTCGAACGTGCGGCAGCGCTCCAGCACGCGGCGGAACAGGAGGACATACGGGACCCCCTCGCAGGAGTCCTTCTTGTTGTAGACGTTCATGACCGCCAGCGAGAGCCCGTGCTCGTTCATTCCGGACAGCACGCCGCTCATCCCCGGCCAGGTGATGCTGGCGAACGCGAAGCGCCCCCGCGGGCGCGTCACCGTCACGATCGTGTGGCGGTGCGCGATCCCGCGCCCGGGAAAGTCGAGATTGCGGCCGAACAGCAGTTCGCCCGACTTCGTCGCCGGGGGCTGGAGGACGAACGTCGAACAGTTCACGAGGCGGATCGAGTCGAGAAACGTGTGCACGATCAGCACCTTTCCGAAGTCGAACCCGGCTCCCTCCGCAAGTCCTTCGAGTTCCTCCCGCTCCTCGGGATTCAGGTGTTTTTCCAGGGACGTCGCGTTCGCCACGAAGGACGCGCGGAGCTCAGGGTCCTCCGTGTAGGCCCCGAAGTAGCGTTCGAACAGCCAGTGGATCTCCTCGCGGAAATTGCGGCCTGTCCGGAGCCCGATCTCGCGCGGGGACCCCTCCACGCGGAAGACGCGCACGCCGCCGAAGTCGTCCGCGGGGCCGAAGGGTTCCGCGGCGGCCTCCTCGGCCCGGACCGCGAGGGTGGAGAGCAGGACCGCCGCGACCGCGTTCAGAATTCTCACTGCAGACTCCTCAAAACCGGGGGGCGCATTGTACCGTGCGTGGGCAACCCTGAGAGAGGAGCCGCCCATGAGACTGCCGATCGCCCTGATGGCCGCCGTGCTGGTCCTCGGCGGCTGCGACGGAAAAAAACCCGCCCAGGATCCCCCTCCGGCCCCGGCGGGCGGCGGCGCGGGGGATCCGCCGGCCGTCCCGAAGCCCGTCGACACCGGCTGGAAGGCCTCCCTCGAGGGACTGACGCCTCCGGCCTCCCCCGCGCGGGGGATGATCCGCGGCAGCGCGTTCGCATTCGAGAGCGGCACGCTGGAGGACGGGCGACTGCAGCTCCGCCAGGGAAAGGACTTCTTCGCGGACCGGGAACTCTCGATCTTCCTGTTTCTCAAGAACGAGGGCGAAGTTCCGGCCGGCCGCTCCTGGTCGATCAAGTCCTCGAAGGAGTACAACCAGCCCCACGTGCACATCGCGTCGCGCCAGGGGGATGAACTTCCGGACACCGACATGTTCATGAACGAGTACTCGATGCTCCTCACGCTGGGCGAGTTCAGGGACGGCACGATCTCCGGCTCGATCTGGATCTGCCTCCCGGACGAGAAGAAAAGCTGGGTTGCGGGGGCGTTCACGGCCCGGGTGAAGGGGTTCATCATGGGGCCGGACGGTCCGGACCGGACGCAGGACTCCCTCAAGCTGCTCCAGTGGCTTGCGAAGGAGCATGTCGAGAAGGCGAACCCGGGGCAGACCGTGAAGCAGGAGGAGAGCCGCGACTCGATGTGCGGAGTGTCCGACGACCCGAAGGCCGAACTGGACGGGATCGTCATGGTGAAATTCAGGATCGGGAGCGCGGCGCCGGCCTGGAACCGGTTCCGCTTTCACCGAAAGGGGGAGTGGCGGGTCGTCGGCGTTCTGCCGCCGCACCAGTTCCCCGAGGCCCATCCGATCCAGCCGCACGCTCCCGGATCGCAGGAGGAAGCGGAGGGGCTCGCCGCGGCCGCGGTGGAGGCCGAACTCGCGGGCGCCCCGGTCTTCGGCGCGATGGTGCAGGGCCAAGGGCGGGACACCTGGTGCCTCGTCAGGGTCCAGTACTCCACGAGCGAGGACTCGTCCGGCGATGCCTCGGAACGCCGCTTCCTCTATCGGAAGAACGGCGCCGCGTGGGCCCTCGACCGCGAGCTCAGGGAAGGCGAGGAAATCGACTACCGCAGCGGGGCGATCAAGCCGGCGAAGTAGGGCGGGCGGCCCCGGACAGGCGCACGGCGCAGGCCAGCCGGAACCCCTGCCCCGGGTCGATGGTCGTCGCGACCCAGCCGAACCGCTTGACCAGACTTCCGCTGCCGCTCGGCGCATTCCATGCCCCGCCGCGCGAGACGCGCCAGTCGCGATAACGCCGTCCCCCGAGGTCGTTCAGGCACCATTCCCGTCCGTTTCCGGAGAGCCCGCGGATGCCGTAGGGGGACTCGTCCGCCGGGAATTCCTGGATCGACGCCGGGCGCAGGCCATCCGCGTAGGTCTCGGAGCAGTTGCAGCGGATCGCGTCGAAATGCGACCCCCAGGGAAACAGGCGCCCGTCGGGTCCGCGCCCGGATTTCTCCCACCACTCTTCGTGGGGGAGGCACAGGAGCCGGCCGGTCTTCCGGGAGGCCCAGTGGGCGTAGGCGGCGGCATCGTTCCAGGAGACCGACAGCACCGGCCAGTCCTCGCGCCAGTCCGCCTGGGCGAGGCGGAGGCGGGCGGCGGTCTCGCGCCCGGCCCGGTTCCCGGACAGCCACTCCGCCGTCGGAATCTCCCACCCCCGCGCCGTCACCGGCCAGTAGGCGCCCCCCTCGTCCGACTGGCGCGGGACATGCCGGGCCGCGGCGGCGCGCGGAAGCGAGTTCAGGAATTCGCGATACTCCCCGCAGGTCACGGCGTTGCGGGCCATCAGGAATTCATCCACATCCCGCACCCCTCCGCTCACCCCCAGGGTGATTTCCGCGCGTCCGAGCTGGAACGGGAAACGCCCGGCGGGCACGGGGACATATCCGTCGGGGACATGGCTGTCCGCGAACAGGGTGACATCGACCTGGAGCTGCTCCTGCCGCCCCACGTGAACCGGCACCGCGGCGGGCCGGAACCCGTCCGCCTGGACGACGAGCAGCCACGATCCCATCGGCCACGCGCGGGGCTCGAGCGGCGTCTCGCCCAGATACTGCCCCGTGCCGCGCGGACGCTGGGGCGAGTTGCCGAAGAGTTCGCTCAGGACCGCCTCGGGGCACTTGGGTTTCCCCGCCCCGACGGTCACGGGGATCATCGCGCGATCCATTTCCACGTACCGGTAGGCCCAGACCCGCGCCCCGGGCGCCGGAGACGGGAGGCAGGAGGGGGCATGAACCCGCAGCTGTACAGCGGCGTCCGGCTCGAGCTCCTTCAGCCCCTCCGAGCCCTTCATCGTCAGAATCCGGCCGCTCCAGGGGTGGTACCCCATGATCCCCAGTTCGGCGGGGCGCACCCGCCGGCCGTTTTCCAGGCATCCGCAGGTGTAGGCCTGCGATCGGACGGCCAGGGTCCCGTCACCGCGCAGCCGGGCCTGGAACTCGCCGTCGTCGTGTCGCTCCACGACCTGGCGGTGGAGGAGCGCTCCCCGCTCGTCGCCGGCGATTTCCGCCTCGAGGAACCGCTGCCAGTAGATCTGGGCCTTCAGGCGGCGCGCCTCGGGGTGGTCGGGGACGTTGGAGAGCGCGGAGGTCAGCGCGGCGTCCGCCTCGGCGAAGGCGCGGAGGCTCTGCCGCTCGAGGGCGTGGACCCGGTCCTGCGCCTCCCACAGCTCCTTTTTTTTCGCCAGCGGCGCGTGCGCCTTCGTCTCCTCCGCCAGCCTGCGCGCGCCCTGCAGGCAGCGGCGCGCCTCCGCCTCCAGTTCGTCCCGTTTCGCATTCTCCGACCGCGCCTTTTCCACCTGCTCCCGCGCCAGCCGTTCCCGGCGTTCCCGTTCCTTCGTGCCCTCCAGATAGGCCTCGATCTCGGCCGCGAGTTCCCCCGCGCCGGCGTACCGGTCGGACTTTTTCTTTGAGAGCGCCTTCAGGCAGATCGCCTCGAGTTCCGGGGGGCACGGCATGAAGAGGCTCGGCGGCTTCAGGTCCGCCGTCGTGACCTGGCGGATGACCTCCCAGGGGTTCGGGTCCTCGAACGGCGGCTGGAAGGTCAGGATTTCATAGAGGATCGCGCCGAGCGCGTAGACGTCGCTTCGCTGGTCGACCTCCTCGAGGAGGCCCAGCGCCTGCTCGGGGGGCATGTAGGACGGCGTTCCCAGCACCTGGCCTTCCATCGTCAGCTTCGAGGACCGTGAGGAAGCCCCGTCGAGCTTCCGCATCTTCCGGGTCGTCGCGCGCGGACGGACCCGCCGCGTCGATTCCTTCGTCCCCAGGGCACGCGCCAGCCCCCAGTCGACGATCAGCACCTCGCCAAAGTCGCCCAGCATCACGTTTGCCGGCTTGAGATCCCGGTGGACCACCCCCTTCGAATGCGCATACGCCATCCCCTGGCAGACGTCGCGGAATGCCTCCACGAGCCGCCGCGGCTTCCAGCTCCGGTCCCGGATCACCTGCAGCATGTCCCGCCCGTGGATCCGCTTCATCGCCACGAACACCTCCTTCGTGGCGGGGAGGATCCCGACCTCGTGGACCGGCACGATGTTCGGGTGCTCCAGCCTGCCGGTGACCCGCCCCTCCCAGCGGAACCGTTCCAGCGCCTCGGCCGGGGCGTCCTCCAGGACCAGTTTGAGCGCGACCGTGCGCTCCAGGTCGCTGTCGAACGCCTCGATCACGCGCCCGATCCCCCCGCGGCCGAGCTCGGCGCCGAGGACATACTTCCTGTCCGGCGACTGGGTCATCACGGGGGACGGAGCCATCCCCCCCGCGCCCATCACCGACAGCGCCGCCCCCGAGGACGACGGGCGCGGGCGCTTCGACACCGGCATCATCAGCGTTTCCGCGCTGGAGGGATGGGAGCGATGTCCGCGCCAGGCGGCAAGCACCCTGGGCGGGACGTCCAGCGCGGCCAGGGCGGCGGCGGCGTCCCCGTGGTTCTGCCTCCAGGCCGTGGCCGCGGCCTGCGCCGCATGGAGCGCGGACGCGCTGATGTCGAGGCGCTCGTTGAGGACCTGCTCGAAGTCCCGCGAGGGATCGCGCAGGAGGTCGGAAATCGCCTCGGCCAGCTGGTCCTCGGTACAGAATCCCAGCCGGAAGGCGGCGAGGCCGAACAGAAGGTCGCTGTCGCGTCCTGGAAGGGCGGCCATGGAGCCCGCATGGTACTTGGAATCGGGCGTCCGGCGACCTGTTCGGAACGATGCCGTCCGGGGACCCGCGCCGGAGCCTACTTCCGGGCCCGGACGGCCTCCAGCGCGCGCCGTGCGGCGCGCTCCGTGGGCGCGAAGCCGCAGGC
>JABWAY010000064.1 GCA_013360825.1 Candidatus Brocadiia bacterium
ACCGAAAGGAACCTTGTTCCATGACACACGTCGTGTGCAAGCCCTGTTACGACTGCAAATACACGGATTGTGTGGTGGTCTGCCCAGTGGAATGCTTCTGGCAGGATGAAAAGATGCTGTACATCGACCCGGTGGACTGCATCGACTGCGAGGCCTGCGTGCCGGAATGCCCCGTGGAAGCCATCTTTGCCGAAGCCAACGTCCCCGGCCAGTGGTCCAACTTCACGCAGATGAACGCGGAAAAGGCCGGTGAACTCAAGGGAGCGGACCAGGGCCACATCACCGCCAAGGCCGACGCCCAGGAAGGCCCGGAGTGCAAGAAGGCGTCGTAACCGGCCCCCCGGGAAAGCCCCGGTGCCGTGCCGCGCTCCCCCTCCGCCACCTTGGCGTTGCAGATTGCCGATGACGGCCATTGCGGGTTTGCCCTGCAATGGCCGTGTGGTTTTTCCGGACGGCTCCGCCCGTCATGGAGCCTCCGAGCACGGCAGCGCCCGCAACACTCCTTCTTTCCGCGCCATCCCAACCTTGCACCTTTCCGACATAGTCCGACAGGTCATGCATTCCATGGCCTGAGTTGCCGATAATATGATAAGCTGGCGTTCTGTCGCACCCCAGGCTCCTTGCCCGACGGGAGGAATGCGCCCCATGGCGAACCGTGTCCGGCTGGAAGTCGAAGCCCTCGAAGGCCGCGCCGTGCCGGCCAGCGGCGTCTTCCGCAATGCCCTGGGCCGCATCGTGATCGAAGGCACGGCCGGCGATGATGTCGTGCTGGTTGCCAAGGTGGGGCAGCAAATCCAGGTGGATTTCAACGGCGAAGTGCACACCTTTGCCGCGCCGGGCGTCAGCGGCCTGACCTTTCGGGGCGGCGACGGCCATGACCGGTTCACCAGCACCGTCGGCAAGAGCACGATGCTCTACGGCGGGGCGGGCAACGACACGTTGACCGGCGGCAATGGCGCGGACAAAATCCATGGCGAGGACGGCGACGACCTGCGGGCGGCTCATGGCGGGCATCCTAATCGCCGCGCCCGCCCCGGGGGAGTCAATCCGGGTGCTCACGCTTCCACGTTTCGAAAGAAACTCCTACACTTTGTCGATGAACCTCCTTCCTCCCGAAAAGGGCGCGCGGACGGGCAAGCCGCCGATGCTGGACGTCGACTTCAACCGGAACCCCTTCATCGTCATCTGGGAAATCACGCAGGCCTGCGACCTGGCGTGCGTCCACTGCCGGGCGGAGGCGCGCCCGTGGCGGGACTCGCGGGAGCTGACGACCGCCGAGGGGAAGGCGCTGATCGACCGGATCGCGGAGTTCGGGAGCCCGCTGTTCGTGATCACGGGGGGGGATCCGCTCAAGCGCCCGGACCTGATGGAGCTGATCGACCATGCGGTGTCGCGCGGGCTGCGGACGACGCTGACGCCGAGCGGGACCCGGCTCATGACGAAGGAGATCATCCAGCGCCTGAAGGATCACGGCCTGTCGCGGCTGGCGGTGTCGCTGGACGGCTCGCACCCGGCGATCCACGACGAGTTCCGCAAGGTGGAGGGGTCGTTCGACTGGACGCTGCAGTGCATCCGGTGGGCGCGCGAAGTCGACCTGCCGGTGCAGATCAACTCGACCGTCTGCAAGCTGAACATGGCGGACTTCGACGCGCTGGCGGAACTCCTGAAGACGCTGGACATCGCGCTCTGGGCGGTGTTTTTCCTCGTCCCGGTCGGGCGCGGGCTGCGGTCGGACATCATCTCGGCGCGCGATCACGAGGTCATGCTGAACAGGATCTACGACTGGACGCGGACCCTTCCGTTCGACATCAAGACGACCGCGGCGCAGCACTACCGCCGGGTCGTGATGCAGCGGATCGCGCAGGAGAAGGCCGCGGGGGCGGGGGACCCGGCGGGCGCCGCGGCGCCGTTCTTCACGCGCCTGTCCGCGACGCCGGGATTCTCCCTCGGCGACGTCGGCCGCGCGGCCAAGGGCGTGAACGACGCCAACGGGTTCGTCTTCATCGGCCATACCGGGGATGTCTGCCCGAGCGGATTCCTGCCCCTGGCCGCGGGGAACGTCCGCGACCGCTCGATCGTGGACATGTACCGGAACGATCCGCTCTTCACGGACATGCGCGACTACTCGAAGCTGAAGGGAAAGTGCGGCTGGTGCGACTTCCGCGACGTCTGCGGAGGGTCGCGGTCGCGGGCCTGGGGGGTGACGGGGGACGTTCTGGAGAGTGAGCCCTACTGCGTCTACGTGCCGCCCCGGCCTGAGGGGCTTCTGGAGCGGATCGGGAAGGCGGAGCTGGAGAAGGCCGAGAACTTCGTGAAGTAGGCGCGGTCAGGCGCGCGCTTCGATCCTGTCCGCACGGCCGTAGAGCCACAGGAACCACGTGAAACTGCCGGCCGCGACGGCCGTCGCGAGGACGGGGCGCTCGACGTGCAGGAGTGAGTTGTAGAGCGCGTGCAGGAGCATCGGCCCGATGAGGGCGACGAAGAGGCTGCGAATCCAGGCCCTCCAGTCGTCGAAATCCGCCATCTCCGCCTGCCGCTGCCAGAGCAGGATCGCCGCGGTCCCGGCCCACGCGCCGTGGAGGGGGACGCAGGAGAGGAACCGCACGAGGTAGAGGGAGCCTGCGGCGAGCCCGTTGTAGGACTCCGTGGCGTAGTGGACGCCCTCGCTGATTCCGAAGCCGATGCCGCTGGCCATTCCCCAGGCCGCGGCTCCGCGCACATCGAGCCCTGAGGCCCTGCGGAACCGCCAGATCAGCGGCGTCGACTTGCAGAGTTCCTCGCAGAGTCCGACGCCGAAGGTCATGCCGATCATGCACGCCCAGAACCCGGACCCCGGATGGGTGGCGGCGATGTACATGATCCCGATGATCGCCCCGAGGGTGGTCTGGAACATGGCGCCGACCTGGAACGCCAGGAGGATGAAGATCCCCACGGTCCCCGTGAACGTGCCGACCGCCAGCAGCTGTCTCCAGGTCGCCCGTCCCCGCGGAACGACGAGGCGGAAGGCGCCGAGAAACACGACGGCGGCGGCGAACGCGAAACTCCAGGGAAGGGCGGAGTCCCGTGCCAGCCAGGCGCCGTCGATCTTCTTCCCGGGGATCCGGGCGAGCGTCTCCTCGATCGAACCCGTCTCCTCCCAGCGGCGCTTCGCTTTCGGATGCCTGTCGAGAGTGCGGTCGAGGCGTTCCTCCACATCGTCCCCGGCGCCGGAGAGGAGCAGGAACGGCAGCAGGACGAGGAGGAGCATCCATCTCCAGGGGGAGGTCGTCGTGCCGGCCTCCGCGCGGACGACGGGAGGTCCCAGCCTTCCCTCGACCGGCACGAGCATCTCGACCTCGCGCCGGCACGCCGGACACCCGACCCAGCGCCCCTCGTAGCGGAGGGATGCGACGAGGACCTCGCCGCAGCGGCAGGCGGCGGTGACGACCGCAGGCGGGAGAACCTCGGCGCACCGGGGACAGACCGCGGGGGCTCCCGTCGGGGCGAAGATTTCTCCGCAGTTGCAGAACGCCGTCGGCATGCGGGAAGCTTACCGCGCGCCCGTCGGACGATCCCAGAATCTGCGCAGGATCGCCCGGCATTCGGCCGGGAAGGTGAGGAAGGGAACGTGGCCCGCGCCGTCGACCGGTTCCACGTGCGCCCCGGGGATGCGCGCGGCGACCTCCCGGGCGCGCTCGAGCGGCGAGACGCCGTCGGCGGTTCCGTGCCCGACGACAACCGGGCAGGAGACCCGCTCGAGGGCGAGGCCCGGGATGCCCCGGAGAAATGCGTCGTAGATCCCCGCCATCGCCTCCACGGAGGGAAGGCGGCGGACGCGGGCCAGTTCGCGCTGCAGCGTCTCGAAATGAGGCTGCGCCCGGTCCGCCGGGCTCCAGACCACGCGGTAGAACTCCGCGAGCGCGCGGTTCCGGTCGCGCCGCAGGGAATCGCGCATCCGAACGGCCCGCTCCCCTCCGAAATTGGACATGGCGAGGATCGCGACGGACCGGACGCGCCCGGGAGCCCGGAGGGCGCAGGCGAGCGACGCGACGCCGCCGAGCGACCAGCCGACATAGTCGGCGACCGGCGGGGCCAGATCGAGGATCGACTCCGCCACATCCTCCAGCTCGAACGCCCCGGGCCAGGCGGAATCGCCGTGCCCCGGAAGATCCACGAGCAGCGCTTCCCGCCCGGGGATGTCCGGGAAGTCCCGCCAGACGGCGCTTTCGGCGGACCATCCGTGGATCCAGACGGTCGGCGCGCCGACGCCGCGGCGGGAGGTCGCGAGGGGCAGGGTCGCCAGGGTGTGCGGGTCCGCCGCTACGGGTAGCGGTAGAACCCCTCCTTCGTCTTCTTTCCCAGCTTCCCCTCAGCGACGAGCCTCTTCAGCACCTCCGGCGGCCGGAATGCCTCGGTCCCGAGCTCGCGGTGCAGGTAAGCCGCGATGTCGAGCCGCACGTCGAGCCCGACCTGGTCCGTCAGCTCGAGCGGGCCCATGGGGAACCCGTACCCGAGCTTCATCGCCTTGTCGATGTCCTCCGCGCTCGCCACCCCCTGCTCGAGCATCCGCATCGCTTCGAGCCCGACGCAGATCCCCAGGCGGCTGGACGCGAATCCCGGCGAGTCCTTCACCAGGATGCAGTCCTTGCCGAGCCGTGCCCCGATCGTCCGGACCGCGGCCACGGTCGCGTCCGAGGTCTGTTCCGCGCGGACCAGTTCCAGGAGCTTCATGATGTGGACCGGATTGAAGAAGTGCATCCCGCAGACCTGCGCGGGGCGGCGGGTGGCTCTGGCGATCTCCGAGACCGAGAGGCTGCTGGTGTTCGTGGCGAGGATGGCCCCGGGGGGACAGTGCTGGTCGAGCATGCCGAACACCTCGCGCTTGAGCTCGATCTTCTCCGGGACGGCCTCGATGGCGAGCGCGACCCCGGCGCACCCCCGTGCGAGGTCCGACGTCCCCGCCAGCCGGGCCAGCGCGGCGTCGCGGTCGGCCGCGGCGACCTTCCCTTTTTCGACCCCCCTGGCCAGGTTCTCGCGGATTTTCCCGAGCCCCTTGTCGACGAACTCATCCCGGATGTCGTAGAGGGCGACCTCGAATCCGGCCAGCGCGGCCACCTGGGCGATCCCGTGCCCCATCGTTCCGGCGCCGAGGACGACGATCCTGTCGGGCATGAGGCTCTCTCCTACGCGGGGGTTGCGGATGCGGCCCGTGGGGTTCCCAGGGCGCGCCTGAGGGCGACGACGGCCTCGACGACCAGCCAGACGGCAAGCACAAAGAGGACCGCGGCAGCGACGCCGGCCTGGCGGGCCTGGGCGGTGGCGGCGCCCGCGACGGCATCCCGCATGAACAGGACGAGGCTGCTCATCGTCGTGACGATGAGGAACGCCATCGGAATCCCGACGAACCAGGACGGCCTCCCCGAGCGGATCAGCCAGACGGTGACCCCGAGCAGGGTGAGGCCGGCGAGAAGCTGGTTCGACGTGCCGAACACGAGCCAGTAGGTCTTCCAGGCGTCCGTGGTCGCGGTCAGGAGAAAGTAGGCCGGAACGGCCAGCGTGACGACGGTCCCGACGACCAGCCCGGTCCGCCCCTTGAGCCCGAACAGCTCACAGCAGATCTGGCGGCCGAGGCGGGTGCACACGTCCAGTGTGTCGAAGATGAACGTCGCGATCGCAAGCGATCCGAACGCGACCGCCAGCCGGGGCTCGATGCGGAAGATGCGGAGAAAGTTGGCGACCCCGTTCGCGTAGATCGCCGTCGGGTCCCCTTTCGCCTCCGGCGCGAGGATCATCACGGTGGCGAGGGAGATGAAGGCCACCACCCCCTCTCCGAGCATGGACCCGTACCCTACCGGGCGCGCATGCCCCTCCCGGTCGATCTGCTTGCTCGTCGTCCCCGAGCAGACGATCCCGTGGAAGCCGGAACAGGCGCCGCAGGCGATGGTGACGAAGAGAAACGGAAAGAGAAATTTCGTCCCGGACCCCCAGCCCACGAACGCCGGGTACGTGACGGAGAACCCGTCGTCGAAAAAGAACGACCCGACGAGGACCCCGAGGAGCCCCGCGCCGATCGTCACGTAGAGAAACCACCCGCCGAGGAACCCGCGCGGCTGGAGAAGCGCCCAGAGCGGCACGACGGACGCGATGCCGCAGTAGACCAGGATCGCGACTTCCCAGAACTTGTGCGGGTTGGATGCGGACCCCGGCGCCACGAGCGGGAGTTTCTGACCGAACCAGACGATCGCGAACAGCACCGGAATGAATACGAGCGTGGCGGGAAGGGTCCTCATCCCTTTCCGGAACGCCACGCCGACGACGAAGGCGAGCAGGAGATACATCCCGGAACTCGACGCGACCCCGGCGCCGATGTCCTTCGCGATGAACTGCTTCGCCGTGAGGTCCGTGAACGCGACCATCACGTACATCAGCGACAGCCAGATGAACAGCAGGAAGACGTAGAACGCGCGGCCGCTGGTGTGCTCCTTCATGACCTCCGCGACCGACCTCGCCTTGTGGCGGACGGATGCGACGAGGGCGGAGAAGTCGTGGACCGCCCCGATGAAGATGCACCCGATCACGATCCAGAGAAGCGCGGGGAGCCAGCCGAACATGAGCCCCGCCGTGATGGGCCCGATGACCGGTCCCGCCGCCGTGATGGCGGAAAAATGCTGGGCCGCGAGCATCCCCGGCGGCGTCGGCGCGAAATCCACGCCGTCCTTCTGCAGGTGCGCCGGCGTCACGGTCGCGTCGTCCAGCCGGAAAAACCGCCCCAGGACGCGTCCGTACGTCAGGTACGCCACGCCGAACGCGGCGATCACGCAGATCGCAAGCGGGGTCAGCGTCACTTCCGGCGTTTCTCCAGGAAGTCCGTCATCCGCTTCTTCTTGTCGTCCGTTTCGAACAGCACGGCCTGCGCCAGCTGTTCGACCGCCGGGCCCGCGTCGGCGGCGCGGAGGGCCGCGTTCAGCGTCCACTTGGTCAGCCGGACCGCCAGGGGGGCGTTCTTCAGGATCTCCTCGGCGAGCTTCTTGGACTCGCTCATGACGTCCACGTCGGGGACGACGCGGTTGACCAGCCCGATCCGCTCTGCCTCTTTCGCGTCGATGATCCGTCCGGTGTAGAGGAGCTCACGCGCCCGGCCGGCGCCGACCAGGCGGGCGAGGCGGTAGGTTCCCCCGGCGCCCGCGATGATCCCCAGCCCGACTTCGGGCTGGCCGAACCGGGCGGACTCTCCGGCAACGCGCAGGTCGCAGGCCATCGCGAGCTCGCAGCCGCCGCCCAGGGCGAACCCGCGGATGGCGGCGATCACCGGGGCAGGGAAGTCCTCGACCCTGCGGAACATGCCGGTGTTGATCCCGCGGAGCGCGTCGTCCCTCGTGCGGTCGCGCAGTTGCGCGATGTCGGCGCCGGCCGCGAAGGCCTTGTCTCCCGCGCCCGTCAGGATGACGCAGCCGACCCGCTCCCGGAGGTCGTCGAGCGCGGCCGTCAGTTCGTCGACCACCTGCTGGTCGATCGCATTCCGGACCTCGGGCCGGTTGATCGTCACGATCGCCAGGCGATCCATCACGTCGACGATCAGCGTCCTGGTGCTCATGGGAGGTATCGCCCGCCAAAAAGGGATCTGGAGGGGAGCGCGGGCCCGACAGCGCGGGCCACGGTCACGCCTCCGGCACGACCACGATCTTCCCGAATTGCTCGCGTTTCTCCAGCAGTTCGTGCGCACGGCGGATCTCCGACAGCGGCAGGACACGGTCGACGACCGGTTTCAGGCGCCCCTGGCCCACCAGGCGCACGATCCTCATCACCTCGCCGCGCGAGCCCATCGTCGATCCCAGGATCGACAGGCTCTTGAAGAAGACCGCCCGCAGGTCGAAGCGCGCGTCGGCGCCCGTCGTCGCGCCGCAGGTCACCACCCGCCCGCCTTTGGCCAGGCACTTGAGGCTCCCCTCGAACGTCGCCGTCCCGACATGTTCGAACACGATGTCGGCCCCGCGCTTCTCGGTCCGCTTCCGGACCTCCTCCGCGAACCCCTCGTATCCGAACGCGCCGTCCGCGCCCAGGTCGCGGGCCTTCGCCCGTTTCTCCTCCGTGGACGCGGTCGCCCAGACGCGCGCCCCGCAGAGCTTCGCGATCTGGACCGCCGCGCTCCCGACCCCGCTCCCGGCCGCGTGGACCAGCACGTCGTCGCCCGCCCTCAGCCCGCAGCGTCCGATCAGCATGTGCCACGCCGTCAGGAAGGTCAGGGGGACCGCCGCGATCTGCTCGAACGCCATCCCGGCGGGAATCGGGATCAGCAGCCGCGACGGCACCCGCACATAGCGGGCATACCCTCCGTCCCGCGTCTCGCCCATGATCCCGTACTCGCGGCACAGGTTGTCGTCCCCGTCCCCGCACGCCTCGCACCAGCCGCATCCGAACCCCGGCGCGACGACCACCCGGTCCCCGGCCTTCGCGTTGCGCACCACGCTCCCGACCTCCGCGACGACCCCCGCGATGTCGCAGCCGGGGGTGATCGGAAGCGGGAACCGGTGGCCCGGAACCCCGCGGCGGACCCACAGATCGAGGTGGTTGAGCGCGCAGGCCCTGACCTCGACGACCGCCTCGTCCGCGGCCGGGGCCGGATCGGGAAGCGTCTCCTCCCGGAGCGCCTCGGGCCCGCCGTGCTCATGCACCCGGAATGCCTTCATGCCGCGTCCCCCAGGAAATGACCGGGCCGGGATCGCTCGAGGCGGTCCCGGCCCGCGGTGATCTCGTCCGGGCTACCTGCCCTTGAACTTCGGCGCCCGCTTTTCCACGAAGGCGGTCAGGCCTTCCTTCGCATCCTCGCTCTGGAACAGCTGCTGCTGGAGCTCGCGCTCGAGCGTCAGGGCGTTCTCGAACGGGATCTCGGCGCCGCTCTGGCAGCACCGCTTGATGTTGCCGACGGCCTTGGAGGCCTTCGCCGGCGGCACGAACTGCCGGGCGTACTCGATCACCTTCTCCATGAACCCCTCGTTGGGGAAGATGTCGTTCACGAGGTTCATCTCCTTGGCCTGCTCGAAGGAGAAGTTCTGGCCGGTGATCATGAGCTCCAGGGCCTTGCGCTTGCCGACGATCCGGACCAGGCGCTGGGTTCCGCCGGTGCCGGGGAGGACGCCGAGGGAGATCTCGGGGAGGCCGACTTTGCCCGCATCCTTCCGGGCGATGATGATGTCGGTCGCCATCGCGATCTCGAGCCCGCCGCCGACGCAGTGCCCGTTCAGCGCCGCGATGAACAGCTTCGGAGTCTGCTCCATGCGCGACAGGGTCTCGTTCGCGTGAAGGCAGAAGTAGTACTTAAACTTCGGCGTGACGGAGGCCAGCATCTTGATGTTCGCCCCGGCGCAGAAGAACTTCTCGCCGAAGCCGGTCAGGACGACCGCGTGGACGTCGTCGTCGAAGCGCGCGGCGAGGATGCACTCGTCGAGGTCGCGCATCATTTCGTGCGTGTACGTGTTCGCGGGCGGGTCGTTCAGCTCGATCAGGGCCACCCCGTTCCCGAGGGGCTTGTAGTTGGCGAGCTTGGTTCCGACGGGTGCGGCGACGGTCATGACGTCCCTCCTTTGCAGGTGTGATTCAGCTCAGGTCGACCCAGACGGACTTCGTGTTCAGGTATCCTTCGAGGCACTCCCGTCCCAGGTCGCGCCCGAATCCGCTCATCTTGTAGCCGCCGAACGGGACCGCGGGGTCGAAGATCCCGTACGTGTTCACCCAGACCGTCCCTGCCTTGAGCGCCCGCGCGGTCCGGTGGGCCTTCTTGACGTCGGAGGTCCAGACCGCCGAGGCCAGCCCGTAACAGGTGTCGTTCGCCAGCCGGACGACCTCCTCGGGCTCCTTGAAGCGCATCACGGAGAGGACCGGGCCGAAGATCTCCTCCTGGGCGATCTTCATCTCGGGCCGCACCTCGGTGAAGACGGTCGGCTTGACGAAGAACCCCTTGCCGTTGACGGCGTTTTTCTCGCCGCCGGCGACGCATTTCGCCCCCTGCTCCTTCCCGCTCCCGATGTAGCGCAGGATCGACTCCTGCTGCTCGCGGGAGACCTGGGGGCCGACGCGGACTTTCGGGTCGGTGGGGTCGCCCTGCAGCAGCTTCCCGGTCCTGTCCAGGAGCCTGGCGACCAGGTCGTCGTGCGCCTTCTCCTGGACGAACAGCCTGGATCCGGCGGCGCAGACCTCGCCCTTGTTGTAGAAGATGCCGCTGGCGGCCCCGCGCGCGGCCGAGTCGAGGTCGGCGTCGGCGAAGACGATGTTCGGGGACTTCCCGCCCAGCTCGAGCGTGATCTTCTTGAGCGTGGTCGCGCAGGCCTTCATCAGCTCGACCCCGGTGGCCGTGGAGCCGGTGAAGGAGATCTTGTCGATCCCGGGATGCGTGGCCATCGCCATCCCCGTCTTCGCGCCCGGTCCGGTGATCACCTGCACCGTCCCGGGGGGGAATCCCGCGTCCGTGAAAATCTCGCCGAGCTTCAGCGCCGTCACCGGCGTCTGCGACGCCGGCTTGAGGATCACCGCACACCCCGCTGCCAGAGCCGGCGCGAGCTTCCAGGTCGCCAGCAGCACGGGGAAATTCCACGGGACGATCGCGCCGACGATCCCGACCGGCTCCTTCAGCGTGTAGTTGAACGACCCGGGCGAGATGCCGATCGTGTCGCCCGTGATCTTCGTCGCCCACCCGGCGAAATACTGGTAGCAGTTCGCGCTCCACGGAACGTCGATCTTCGAGGACTCGAAGATCGGCTTCCCCTGATTCGCCGTCTCCAGCTTCGCAATGTCGTCCAGCCGCTGGTACAGCAGCTCGCCCGCCTTGTGGATCAGCCGCCCCCGGTCCGCCGCGCTCATCTTCCCCCACGGGCCGTCGAGCGCCGCACGCGCCGCCTTCACCGCCTCGTCCAGATCCTCCGGGCCGCACTCCGGCACCGTTCCGATCTGCTCCTCCGTCGCGGGATTCCACACAGGCAGCGTCCGGCCGCTGCGGGAATCGACCCACTGGCCGTTGATCAGGCACTTCCAGGCAGTGACCACAGAACCTCCGGGATGCGGGGTGCGGGCGTGGCAGGGAGGGACATTCTAAGGGGATGGAGAAGGGAGTCAACGGTGGGCGCAGGACGCTCCGCGGGCGGTGCGTCTGCCGGGCGCGGGAGTGCGTCCCGCGCCCGGCAGCCCCGCGGGATCACCCCGCCAGCGCCACAGCCGCACCGAAGGCGCCGATCAGGAGCGCGATCACGATGAACTGCTGGATCAGGAATGCCACCACGGCGGTCAGGAGCGCGACGCCGAACGACGTGTCGTACACCTTCATCAGGGCGATCAGCCTCAGGAGCAGCGCGTACACACCCAATCCCAGCGCCACCATCAGCTGGGTTCCGTGGTCCGGCACGAACAGCAGGATCAGGCTCAGGAAATTCGCGAATCCCTGCAGAAACGCCAGCGTCAGGGCCATGAGGAGAAAGCTCCCCCCGCCCCCGAGCAGCCTGGCCGCGAGGGTGAACAGCGCGGCGGAGATGGCGATGTTCAGGATGTTCGCGAGAATCTCCCCGACGATCGCCATCGGCCCCGTGAGAATTTTCTCGATCTTCGAGGCGACCGCGTCCGGCGTCCGTTCCTTCTTCTCCGCATCGAACTCGGCCTTTTCCTTCTCAACCCCCGGCCGGGACCACCCGCTCCCGGATGGGATCTCCGCCGTGAGGACCGCGAACCGACCGTTCGATTCCTCCGGGGTCTTGCCGACATAGCAGAGGACGACCTGCACGATCGTCTCCCGCTGCCAGAGCGACTCCAGCTCCGCCGCCCAGATCCCCGACTCCACCGGCCCGGCCTTCACGATTTTCGGCTTCGACGCCTCGCCCCCGTCGTCGTCGTCGAACCCCCACGCCGACGTCGTGGTCATGTAGACCTCGAGCTCGGTCATCGGATCGCCCTGGACGTTGTCCACGCTCTGCCAGAGGCCGATCTTGATCGTCATGTTCTTCCCGGGCTCGACCTGCTGCGGGGGATCCACGAACCGGTAGAAGAACGGCGAGTGCTGCGCGACCATCCCCTCCGGCTGGCCGATGACCTGCTTCAACTCGGTGGCCGCACGGAACCGCCCCGGGCGACTCTCCCGCTTCGCAACCTCCTCCTCCACGTTGAACGTCTCCGGCGCCTTGTCCGCCTGCACCACCTTCATCCCCCAGCCCGGCTTCGTCGGCCAGCACATCCAGAGCGTCGCCATCGGCACGACCGACCGGCTCTCGGGATCCGCGCCGCGCGGGAACAGCTCGAACTGGTACCAGGCCCCCTGCAGCAGCTCGGCCTGAAGCGTGATGTCGTACTCGCCCAGCTGCCCGGACCGGCCCATCACCCGCTCCCCGTCGGGACGCCCCCGGAATCCGTCCGTCGGGAACGCCCACAGGTCGCCGTCGATCCCCTTGCCGGGGCCCGGCTCACAGATGTTCATGCGGACGGTGAAAGGCCGGCCTGCCTCGACGGCCTCCTGGGGCTCGTTGACGCGGATCATGAACGGCTTCCCGTTGTTGCTCTGGGCGCCCTCCGTGCCGCTGTTGGTCCAGCTGGTGGGAACCCAGAGCTGGACCGGATCCGCCTTCTTCTCGATCTCAGCTGCGCGCACCTCGTCCGGGACCGTCTTGACCTCCCCCTGCATCGCTTTCCCCGCCTTGTTGCTCGCGGCGATGCCGACGACCAGGAACGAGGCGACCCAGAATGCCAGCATCTGGATCTGCATGTTCTTGCTCTCGAAGTACCCCTGGAAGTACTCCATGACGACCCAGGGCTTGTAGAGCATCTGGACGCAGATCTTCCAGAACGGGATCTCCGGGTCGTAACCCTCCGGGTACCCGGATTTCGTCAGCAGGGCGCGCCCCGGCGTCAGTCCCGAGATCGGCCGGCCGCTCTCCAGGTCCACCGAACACTTCGTGCAGAACACCATCTCCTTGTCATACATCGCCCCGCACAGCGGACACGGGATCTGGTCCGGCCTCGCCGCGGCATGCTTGCCCGAGTCGCGCTTCGCCATCGCCGCGGCCACCGGCGGCTTCGTCAGTCCCTTCTTCTTGGGCGGCTCGTCGCCGAGCAGATCCTGCGCCGGAGGATAGAGCGACTCGGGGGGTGGGGCGGCCGTGGCCGGCGCACGCGAGACCGGGGGCGCGTCCTCAAGTTCCAGCTCCAGCGGGGCGCTCGCCGCCTTCTCCGCCGGCTTCGGAATCTGCAGGACCTTGCCGCAGGCCGGACACTTTCCGGACCTTCCCCCGGCCGAATCCGGGACGGACAGCTTCTTTCCACATTCGCAGGAAATCTCGATCACTCAGTGCACTCCTTGACCGGCAGGCCCCGGGACAGTTCCGCAATGACACGCTCCAGCTCTTCCTGCTTCCGGCGTGTGTGCGCCGCAATTCCCGATTCGAATTCCCGTCGCAGATCCTCCGTCCAGCCGGCACGGTCGGCGCCGTGGCGCGCGCGGAAAGCCTTGATGAAGTGATTCCGCGCGCGATCCTCGGTGTTGCCGAGGGCGTCCAGGGAGGCCGCCGCCGCACGGACGCGATCCCGGCCTGCGGAATCCCACCCTTCGGTCGCGGCATCCCACGCGATTTCCGCCTTGTCCGCGGCCATCGTCCCGAGGGCGCCGAGCCGGGCGCACGCCAGGGACTGGAGCGCGGCGTCAAGGGCGGCAGGGACGGAGGAGGCCGGGGGCATGGGGGGGGATTCTACAGGGGGGCAATCCGGGATCGATAGACAAGTCTGGGGTGCATTTGTGTGAAAGAAGAACGCGGATTTCGACCATCATAGGGGGTCGATGCGCTGTTTTCCGGGCTCCGGGGAGGTCAGAAGATGCTGAAGGGACTGGTGGTGGGGGTGATCGTCGGGGCGGTGGCGACGATGTTCGGGCTGAAACTCCGCGATTCCCGGGGGGTGGAGCGGGCGCCCGGGGCGGTCGCGCCTGCGGAAGACCTGGACGCGCTCCGGCGCGAGGCGGCGCGGCTGCGCGAGTCCACGGAGGCCGCGGCGCGGGAGCTGTCGGAGGCGGAGAAAGAGGCCTCGTCCGCATCGGTGGCCACCGCCCAGAAGAAAAAGAAGAAGAAACCCGCGCGCGAGGCGCCGACCTGGAAATCCCTCGCTCCCCGCATCCGCAAGGCGTTCACGATGGCCCGGGAGGGCGGCGAGGGGGACCGGAAGGACATGGAAATGGCCATGCTCGAGATGATGAGCCTCCTCGGGAGCATCGCGAAGGCGCGCGGGATCAGCATGGATGAGGCGATGCTGGCCCCCGAGGGGATGCCGCAGATGCTGCTCGCCATGCTCGAAAGCACCGACCTCCCTCCGACCGAGGCCCAGCAGCGGGCGATCCAGGCCCTGCTCGACAGGTACGCCACGGGCTGGGACGCGGCGCGGCCGGAGGGGAGCTCCAGGCTGGAACAGCGCCTCGCGCTCGGGGACGTCCAGCGCGCGTACTCCGACGGATTCCGCGAACTCCTGACGGAGGCGCAGCGCGAAGCGATCGGCGGCGCGGAGATCTTCGGGGACATGAACTTCAACTTCGGCGGAGGCTCGAGCTATCACACCAGCGGTCCCCCCGAGGCGGTGGCCACCCAGCTGACGGACCAGTGGGTGAAGACGCTCAAGCTCGACCCGGTCCATGCCCCCGCGGTGAGGCCCATCGTGGAGGAGTACATGGCCGAAGTCCGGGCGGCGCAGGCGCGCACGCAGGCGGTCCTGCAGGGAGGCGACCCGGACGCGATCCGGAAGGCGATGGCCGAGGACGGAAACGCCCGCATGCGGGCGCAGCTCGCGGCCCAGAAACGGCTCGCGGGATTTGCCGGCTCGCCCGAGCAGCGCAAGGCTCTCCAGGCCTGGATCACCGAGTACAGCTTCTCCGAGCACACGGCGACGACGCCGAATGAGGGGGACGGACAATGAAGGATTTCCTGAAGGGGCTTCCCGTCGGGCTCGCAGCCGGCGTCGTTCTCTCGCTGGTCCTCTGGAAGTCCGTCATTGCCGGGCGGCTTGCGGAGCCGGGGAGGGCCGGGACCGAGACCGGCACCGCCGGATCCGCCGCCGGCCAGGGAACGCCCGAGGGGCGTGAGGCCGCGGCGCTGAAGGCGGAGATCGACCGGCTGAAGGC
>JABWAY010000422.1 GCA_013360825.1 Candidatus Brocadiia bacterium
TTTGTTTTTCGGCGGGGCGCGGTTGGGATGCGAGACCGAGCGTCGCGACGACCATGCGGCCGACCGACTCCTTGGAGGCGCCGCCGTGCCCGGCCACCGAGAGCTTCACGGTGGCGGGGGGGTACTCCGCGAGCGTCACGGCGGCCCGGGCGGCGACGAGCTTCGCGACGGCGCGCCCCTCGCCGATCTTCTCCATCGCGCGAACGTCCTTCCCGTGAAACACGTCCTCCAGCGAGAGGATGTCCGGCCGATGCTCCGCGGCGATCGCGGTCAGGGCCTCGAAAATGGCGAGCAGGCGGGAGGGAAGCGGCCCCCGGGCGCGGATCACGCCCCACGCGACGCCTTTCCAGGCGGCGCCGGCGCCCTCGATCACTCCCCATCCGACGCGGAGCGTGCCGGGATCCACCCCCAGGATCCGGGTCATCGCTGGGGAAACTCCAGACCGAGTCCGGGGGAGACCGTCATCCCATACTCCTTGTGGAGGTGGAACGTCGTCGTTCCGACGATGGTCGTCTTCTCTCCCCCCTTCTGCACCACAAGGACCACGTCGTACTCTCCCGGCCAGATCCCCACCTCGCGCGAGGCTCCTTTCTGGCCCGCGAAGGCCGGGAATCTCACAACCCGGGAGCACGGTCCTTTCAGATACAGCACGATGGGGGAGGGGCTGAGATTGCCGCACTGAAGTCGCGGGAGCCCGGGGACTTTGAGCGCCTGTTCCTGGATGGAGCCGAGCACGAGGGCCCCGGCCTCCGCCCTGGCCGCGTCGGCCTGCCGGTTGATCTCCAGCCAGACGCCCTGGGTGGGCGGCGCAAAATCGGGCAGGTCGAAGTCCTTCAGGACCCAGATGATGTCCTCGCGTTCCTTTTTCAGTTTCGCGCGCTCCGCCGCGACATTCGCGTCCTTCCACAGGGTCCGGTAGGCGGCGATGTCGAGCACCGATTCCGGGTAGATCTGGACGGCCTCCATCAGGACCGCGTGCGCCGCCGCGTCATCCCCGGAATCCCGGTGGGCGCGGGCGAGGGAGGCCCAGGCCTTCCGGTCTTTCGGGAACCGGGCGACGGCGTCCTTGAGCGTCGCGATGGCGCGCGGGCGGTCCCCGGCCCGGAGGTAGCAGTCGCCGAGCGCGCCCAGGCCTCCGGGATCTCCCCCGGCGACCGCGTTCTCGAGAATCGGGATCGCCTCCTTGAATTTCCCGGACGCCCCGAGCGCGATCCCCCAGGGGACCTGCAGGGCGGGGTCGGCAGGGTCGACCCGCGCGCACTTGTCGAAGAAGGGAAGGGCCTGGGCTGCGCGGTCGGCGTCGAGGAGGAAGAGGCCGAGGGAGAGGTTGGCGTCGAAATTCAGCGGGGAAAGTTTCAGCGCCCGCTCGAACGCGGCCGTTGCGGCCTTCGTGTCGGCGTTCAACGCCGCCGCGCGCCCCTCGGCGCATGCCGTCCGCACGCTGTCCACGGTCCCCGACGCGGGCTGCAACCGGCGCGCGGCGAGTTCACGGAGAAGGAACGCGGGGTCCGCCGCCTCCTCGAACGCGGCGGGGAGGGCGCGGATGTCCCGGAGGATCGCCGCGGCGCCGTCGAGGTCCCCGGAGTCGAGGAGCATCTCCGCCTTCCGCGGGCCCGCGGTCGCCAGGTCGCGGTTCGCGGCCTGCGTCTCGCGGAGCCCCTTCGCGAACGGCGCGTAGAGGGGATCCCCGACGAAGACCGCCATCCACGACAGCATCTGGTTCCCCATCGCCGTCGCTTCCCCCCACGTGTACCCCTGGAACAGGCGGTCGTAGATGAGGTGCATCCTGGGGAATCCCGCGGTCAGGGGTTCATAGACGGTCCCGGTCGTGCAGGTGACGCCGTGCGAGAGGAGCGGTCCGACCCAGAATCGGGTCTCGGTCCGGATGGAGCAGGCGGCGCACGAGTGCAGGTGTGCGGCGACGGCGCCGGTCCGGAACGTGAACGGCTGGCGGCCGTTCCAGTCGCCGGCGTACCAGCCCCAGTAGAACAGGCAGTTCTTCAGGGAGGAGACGTCCTGTTCTTCCTCGGTGTCCTCGTGATGGATCGCCCAGCCGTACGCGGCGAACACCTGGAGGGTGAGCCGCATTTCTTCGTCCGTGTAGCCGTAGGGGGAGGCCTTGTCGAGGCCGCGCGTGTCGAGGTACGCCTCCCCGGCGGGCCCGAACGTCTCGGCGTGGATCGCCTTGTCCACGAGTCCCCGGGCGATCCCGGCGGTCAGCCCGTCGAGCCTGCTGACCAGGAACAGCCGGTGCGCCGCCGTGATCCGTTCGTTCCTGCCGTACAGGTCGCTCTCGATCCAACCCTCGATCGCGCGCGCCGGCCGCGGCAGCAGAGCCAGTTCGGCGTCCAGGCAGGCGTAATCCCGGTTCGTGACGAAGGTCCGGACCGTCGATTCCGGCTCATCCTTCGGGTCGTCGTTCTCGGCGTTCTCCTCGCTGATCCGGCTCGGGATTCCCCAGCAGGGAACGAGGAAGAGCGCATCCGGGAATTTCTCGAGGAAGCGTGTGACCGGCTTCTGGACCTGCTCGCGGAACTCCGGCCATGAGAGGACTTCCCTGTCGGTGGTCCGGACGCGGCAGAGGTTCGCCTCGGGAATCGACCGGCGGCGGCAGTAGTGGAGGCCGACCGCGACCGAGTCCGGAACCGCTTCGTTCACGATGACCACGACCTGCCGGGCGGGATCGACGCGGCGGTCCACGGAACCGAGACCTCCCTGCGCGCGCGCGAGGGACGGGAGGGCGACCAGGAGGAGGACGGCGGCGGGGAACCTGCCCATGGGGAGAGTGTAGCGTCCGGGGCGGGGGTTGGGGCGGGGGCCGGGCGGAGAAATCGGAGTCCGGCGCCGGTCAGCGCCCTCCGCGGCCGCCC
>JABWAY010000423.1 GCA_013360825.1 Candidatus Brocadiia bacterium
CTCACGGTCGCGCGCCGTCACAACTGGCCGACACCGCCCGCCACCCCGTCCCCCGGGCCGCCCCCGTCCGGACGGTGAACGGCGGGATGCGCGGGCCCCCGGCGTCCGCCGTCCCCGCCTCACCGGCGCAATAAAAACGGTCCCCGCGTCGCCGCGGAGACCGGGAGATCTTCGTCCGGAACGACCTACTTCTGGGCTTCGACCGCCTCGCCCTTCTCCAGCTGGATCGTGACCTTGCCGTCGGCCTCCACGATCGCTCCCTCGACCTTCGCCTGGGATTTCCCGGCCTCGAGATCCTTCCGCAGAGCCCCGACGATGTCCGCCGGCTCGTCCTTCTCGTCCTTCTTCGGCCGGTTGGCGAGCAGGTACTTCTGCCCGGACTTCGCCACGAACCAGAATCCGGCGTCGTCCCCGGACTCGTGGAACACCAGCTCGCCGCGGGCCGTCAGCGCCACGGTCGCAAGCGAGAACTTCTTCGGAAGCGCCTCGGCGATCTTCGACGGCACGATCCGCGCGGCCTCCTTGAAGGTCACTTCGAAATCCCCGTTCTTGGACACGGCTTTGATGGTGGAGGTGCCTTCCAGGCCCTCAAGCGATTTGGTGATCGCTTTGGTTCAGGAGACCCCTCAGGTCACGCCGTCGATCTTGAGGCGGACGGACGACATGGTCTCGTCGGCGGACGCCGTCAGCGCCAGAAGCGCCAGCGCCCCGACTGTCGTGAAGAACCGTTTCATGGCGAGTCTCCTTTGTGGGTGTATCGGGAAGCCCGATAGTGGCCCGGACAGCTTATCGGAGAACCGCCTGCCGCGCCAGTCCGGTCCGGGCATGAAAAAACCCCGCCTCTCGGCGGGGTTTCGGGTGTGCCTGGGTCCCCTATTTCCGGGCCGGCCTGGGCTCGAACGACTTGGTCGTCCAGTTCCAGTAGCTGACGTCGCGCTGGCGGCTCCACCACTCGTGCCACCGGAGGATGCCGTCCTTCACCTTCGCATCCTGGTCCATGAGCGGCTTCTTGGGATCGAACGCCGTCGCATCAAAGGTCATCCGCTCGTCCGTGGCGATGTCCTTCAGAATCTGAATGGCGATGTCGCGCACGTACGGGTCGGACGTCTTCTCGTTCAGGCTCTCAAACAGCGACTCCACGAACGTGAACGCCCCCTGCTGGTTGTTCCCGACGATGTCGTCGATGAACGCTTCCCACTGCTGGACGCCGTAGTAAAGGATCCCCGTGCTGTCGTCCTTGTAGCCGCAGATCCAGTCATAGACGACCTCGCTGGTCGGTTCCACGCGGGTCAGCGCAGATTCGACGTAGCTGGGAAGCGGGCACTTGTTTTCCTTCGCCTGCGTCACGACCACCTTCAGGGCGTCCGTCAGCTCCTTGATCTGGTCGCTGTTCAGCTCGCCGCCTTTGGTGAGGCTCTTGATCGCGTCCGGAATCTCAGGGATCCGGCGCTTCAGCTCGGTCCCCAGCTCCGCGAACAGCGCGGGAGACTTCTGCTTCCAGGTGTCGACCTGGGCGAGGGCGGACAGGGATTCCTTCGCCGCCTGGAGCGCGTCGACCTTCCGGGAGGGATCGTCGCTGAACAGGTCCTCCCAGGGGATGTCCTTGCGCGCCGCGCCGGTGTACCGCGTGAGCAGGTCGAGCGCCACGCGCCGGACGAGCGGGTCGTCGTTGGTCAGCGCCGCCACCAGGCCGGCAATGTCGTCCTTGGTCACGGCCGGGTTCACGCCGACCTCGATCCAGTCCTTCTTCGAGAGCGTCCAGCCGCGCTGGAACGACTTGAACTGGTCGCCGGTCCGCGTGTAGGAGATCCGGTAGACGCTGTTGACGTAGCGCAGGTGGATGTTGCTGTCGCTCGTCGACTTGCCGGGGTCGTGCTGCGACTTGTAGGTCACCGGGTCGGCCAGCCCGCTCACGAGGACGTTCACCTCGTTGTAGCGGAAGGCCAGGTCCTCGAAGACCGCGATGCAGTGGATCGTCTCGCCGGGAGCGATCGTCGGAAGCTTGCCCGGCTTGTCGGCACCCAGCGACCGCAGGTCGCGGCCGTTCAGGTACTTCTTCCGCTTCTTCAGGTCCTCGATGATCTCCTTCCGGACCCCTTCGCTGTACCCCGTCATCCGGTCCGCCTCGGCGATCATCGCCTGCTCCTCGATCGGCCAGAACCCCGCCTGCTGGTAGTTCCGCTTGTCGACCTGGAGCGCCACGTCGAAAATCACGGGGCAGATCTGGGGCGTCTTGTTCGTCACGCTGTAGACGAGGTAGATGAAATTCTTCTGGGTCCCCATCGGCGACCGGTAGGTGAAATGCTCCGGGCGCTCGTGGCTGAACTCGAGCTCCCAGCGCTTCTTGACGTCGGCTTTCGCCGCACCCGCGCACATCGCGACCAGCGCCATCGGGACGACAATTCTGGACCGGAAGCCCATGCGGACCTCTCCTGAAATAAGAGGGTTTGCCCCCACGTCTACAGCCTGCGAGTGTATCGGGGAAGGACGGGGGGAGTCAAGACATCGAGCCCGGGATCGGAAGGCGCGTCCCGGAACGCCCGCGGAGGTTCACGGTGGGCCGATTTTCTCCAGCAACTCACCCCCGGCGGGGTGGCCGGCCTCGACGGCCCTCAGGGCGTACGCCCGGGCCGCCCGGCGGTCCCCCGTCATCAGCGATACGGTCGCCAGCCCATAGAGGGCCTCCGCGTGCTCCGGGTCCGCTTCCAGAATCGTCTGGAATTCCACAGCCGCCTCCCCCGGCCGCCCGGCGGCGGCGAGGGCATCGCCGAGGCGGACGCGATAGGACCGGCGGCGGGGCTGGAGCTCGGCGGCGCGGCGGAG
>JABWAY010000065.1 GCA_013360825.1 Candidatus Brocadiia bacterium
TCGGGCGCTCATGGCGGAGCCCCGGCGGTGCGGCAGGATGGCCCCGGACTCGGGCGCTCATGGCGGAGCCCCGGTGGTGCGGCGGATGGCCCCGGACTCGGGCGCTCATGGCGGAGCCCCGGCGGTGCGGCAGAATCACAGGCGGGCGAGGGGTTGCAGCCCCGCCCCGACACCCGCTAGCCTTTGCGCATGCCCACAACCTTCACCGTCTACATCCTCCGATGCGCCGATGGCTCGCTCTACATCGGCAGAACCCCGAGCCTGCAGGCCCGCCTCGCCCGCCATGCCCAGGGCCAGGGCTGCCAGTACACCGCTCACCGACTCCCCGTGACCCTCGTCTGGCAGGAACACCACGCGTCCTGGGAAACGGCCTTCGCACGCGAAGCCCAGCTCAAACGTTGGAGCCGCGCCAAGAAGGAAGCCCTGGTCCGCGGTGACATCCCGACGCTGAAACAACTCAGCCGCAGAAGGGCGCGGAGCGCTCCCGACGGGGACGCACTCCGCGCCTGACCTGCAATGCTCCTCCTACCTCCGCCGGATCGTGTAGGTCCCGGTCGGGGATCCCTTGCCCTTCACATCTTCCACCGTCACCGTATAAGTTCCGCTCGCCGGCGCGACGAACGTCACCTCGAGCGTCGGTAGCGGGTTGGTGATGCTCTCGGCGCTGACCTTCGAGAGCCCGTCCGCCGAGGTCGCCAGCACCTGGCCCGCCTCGTCCCTCACCGTCAACTTCGGGGACATCGTCGACCCGTGCCCCGATCGCCCGCTGTCGCCGTCGCTCCCCGGCGGCACGTCCGCCGGCCTGGCGTAGGCCGCCAGCGTCACCAGCTCGGTCGAGGTCGCGGCAAAGGAGAAGACGTCCACGTCGCCGTCCGCGGCGATCAATCCCGAGACGCGCCCCGCCAGGTCCAGGACGTCGGCGGCCGCGGGAGGATCGTTCGGCTCGGACTCCACGGCGACGGCGAGGAAGCGCTCGAGCTCGAGGGAGTAGAGCGTGCCGCTGCCGGTCGTCCCCTTGACGCGGATGTAGCACGTTCCGCTGTCCCGCAGCAGGGCGCGTGCGGTGTGGAGGACACCCTCCGGCGGAGACGACGGGATCTCGGTCGTTCCGTCCGACGCGAAGAGGTCGACGGTGACGTGGTGCTTGGCATCCTCCCGATTGGCCACGTCGTAGATCTTCACGCGGACCAGGTCCCCAGCGGCGCCCGTGAATGAGAACCAGTCCTCGGTGTGCTTGTCGACGCTGCCGTTTCGGAAGTCCCCATACCCGATCGGGTTGGCCTGGGCCGGCCCGTTGTTGGGTTCAGCCTCCGACGCCGCCGGAGCGGGAGATGCGCCGACATGCAGGAAGTACGGGCCGTCGCCGTATGACCCCCCGTCGTCGAAGACGCGCACCGTCCACTTTCCCGACGTCGTGGCGAGCCAGCTGAACTCGACATCCTCAAAGATCGAATCGGAAACCTGCAGCGCCAGCTTTCCGGACGGGTCGTAGACCCAGACGCGCGGGTTGATGTACCCGCACCCCTTCGAGATCCCGTTCCGGTACGCCACGACCTCGAAGCGGAGGATGCTCGGCGCCTGGACCTCGAAGGAATAGCAGTCCGACTCGTTGTCGACGTGCCAGCCGTAGACCGTCGCGGGAAGGGTCAGCGACTCCGCCTTCTCGACCGTGTCGTTCGCGCCCTTGGAGCCCGCGGCTTCCTGCTCATGGACGAGAGGCAGCGGAACCGGCCGGACGAGCACGGCGTACTTACGGACGGCATTTCCACCGGACGCCTGCAGGCGGAGCATGTATGTGCCGGTGGACGGCGCGCGGAAGAGCGGGATGTCGAGGTCGTGGTCGCCGGACTTCCAGGAGCCCCGGTCGTGCCGCAGCAGCGTCTCTCCCGTGGGACTGAGCAGCCGCAGCAGGGGGATCGCATTGGAGGAATTCCAGGTTGCCTGGGTCATGCGCGTTCCGAAGAGTTCGATCGTGAAGACGTCGCCGGCGTTCGCCTGGAACGACCAGTAATCGAGGTCCGCCAGCGTGTCCAGATGCCCGTGCCCGGCCGTGCCCGGCGGCAGGGGGTCCGCCGTGTCGCCGGTGTTGTTGGGCTCGGATTCCCCGACGGTGAGGGTGACGGGCAGAAGCGACGTCGTTCCCGCGGCGGAGTTGGAGACCGCCCCGACGTTGCCGGCCTCGTCCCGGGCGCGGAGCGCGAAGTAGGCCGTCGTGCCGGGAGTGAGTCCGGTCACCACGAAGGTCTGTGCGGTTCCGCCGGGCTGAGGAGCGGGCGCACCCGCCACGGCTCCGGCGGCATCGAAGAGCGATTCTGAGGAGATCGGGAGGGGCGAGACGCGGATCTCGTAGAGCGCGGCGGTGCCGGACCAGCCGTCGTCGCCGGGCGCGGTCCAGGAAAGGGTGAGGGTCGTGTCGGTCCAGGCGACGACCGCGAGGTCGTTGACGCCGGCCGGAGCGGTCAGGTCGGGCGGGGGAGCGGTCTTGCCCTCCGGCGAATTCGAGAGCGCTGCCAGGTTCTGGGCCTCATCGACCGCGCGGACTGCGAACCAGTACGACGTCGACGGCGCGAGGTTCTTCACGACCAGGGTCTGGGCTGTTCCCGCCGGCCCGGGCGTCGGCGGGTTGCCGACCGGCGTCGCCGCCTCGAAGTCCGCGTCCGTCAGGATCGGAGCCGTGGCGTACCGCACGAGGTAGGCAGAGGCGACTCCCTCGCCGCCATCGTCTCCCGGCGCAGTCCACGACAGCGTCAGGGTGAAGGAAGTCGGCGATGAGACCGTGAGGTCTCCGATTGCCGCGGGCGCGGTCGTGTCCGGCAGCGGGAGCGACGCGCTGACCACGTTCGAGAGCGGTCCGACGTTGGGGACTTCGTCGCTCGCCCTCAGGGCGAACCAGTAGGTCTGCCCGGGCGTGAGATCGCCGATCGTGCAGCTCTGCTCGTCCCCGGGCTCTCCCGGAGCCGGCACGCCCGTCACGGGCGTGGCGGCCTCGAATCCGGCTTCATCGATCGGCGCGGTGGAGTACCGCAGATCGTAGGAGGAAGCGGCACCGCCGCTGTCGCCGTCGTCTGCGGGGGCGGTCCACCGGAGCGTGGCGGAGACGGAGGAGAATGCCGTGACCTCCAGATCGGTCACGGCCGCCGGCGGCGTGAGATCCGGCGGCGGCTGCGTCGACCCGTGAACCACGTTGGAGATCGGGCTCGCGTTCCCCGCCTCGTCGAGCGTCTTGAGCGCGAACCAGTACTCCGTCTCCGGCGACAGTCCCGGGATCGTCATCGTCTCCGGGCTGCCGGGGGTTGCGGGATCCGGCTCACCCTCGACCTCGGTCGCTGCGCCATAGTCCGCATCGCTGACGATCGGGGTGGTCGCCCAGCGGAGGTCGTACGCAGCCGCGTCACCCGACGCCAGGTCGTCACCGGCGGCAGTCCATGTCAGGGTGGCAGTCACATGCGTCGTGCCGGTCAGCGAGAGGTCGGTGGTCGCGCCGGGCGCCACGGTATCGGTCCCCCCGGGATTCGTCCCGGGGTTCCCCGGAGGCTTCGTCTTTCCTCCTCCGCCAGAATCTTCCGATCCACCGCTCCGGCGATGATGGTGCTTCCGGCATCCGGGAAGTACGACTCCCAAAGCGACGGCGACGAGGGAAAGCAGAAGAAACTGTTTCATGGTCTTGCTCCGGCAGGGTGTCGATCAAGTGTGAGCGGGCGTCCCGGACTTCCTTGTCCGGAACCGGTCCGCTCAGAATTCCCAATCGCAATTCACGTGCGCGACGTCACCCCGTCCCGGCGCCCGCGGCCTGCGGAAATTTCCCCCGGTACGAGACGGTGTGACTCCGAGGGCGGGGCGCCGGCGCGACCGCGCGGACTCCGACCCCGGAGACGAACCCCTGGATCGCGATCCCGACCGGGCACTCCACCCGCCACCCGACCAGGTCCTACTTTGGAGATGACAAACAGGCCGGCACCCGGTCTCATGGGTACGGTCGCGCACCGCCCCGACGGATGTTCTTCTGGAGACCGCCGTGAGATCCCGGAATGGCCTGGCCGCGTGCATCGCCCTCCTCGTCGCGGGATGCGGTCCGTCCGGCTCGCCGGTCCCGGCCCAGCCCGCGGGCAGCAAGCGGCTCCCGCGCGTGCTGGTCGTCCAGGTCGAGTCCCGGACCCTGTCCTGGATCTTCACCGCCATGGGCGAGATCGAACCCCGCGAACAGGTCCAGGTCTCCGCCCAGGTACCCGGCGTCGTCAGCCGGCTCACCTTCGTCGAGGGCGACACCGTCACCGCCGAAACCGTCCTCTGCACGATCGACGAGGAACGCTACCTCCTGGAGGAAGAGCGCGCGAAGGCGGACCTCGACCGCGCAAAGGCGGAACAGGTGCGCGCGCGCGGCCTCCATGCCCAGCGCGTTCCGCTCTTCGAGGAGAAGATCATCTCCGCCGAGGAACTTGCCGATGCCCGGGCGTCCATGGATCGCGCGGATGCCGACGTGGCCAGGGCCGATGTCCAGCTCCGTCTCGCCGCGAAGTCGCTTCGGGATTGCCGCGTCCGTCCTCCGATTCCGGGCCGGATCGAATCGCGGCTGGTCGCCACGGGAGAGTACGTGGCCGCGGGGACTGCGATCGCGACGATCGTGGACGTGTCCGAACTGCGTGTCCGTTTCGTCGTGCCCGAGACGGAGTCGGCCCGGATCCGGCGGGGGCTGACTCTTTCCTGGCGCCCCCGGGGGACCGGCCCTGCGGTGGCGGGGGAGGTGTACTGGGTCAGTCTGGTCGCCGATCCCGGCACGCGGACCGTCGCCTGCCGGGCGCGCCTCGAAGGCGTTTCCGAGTCGATCCGCCCGGGGTCGTCGGGGACCGTGACGCTGTCGCTTGAGGCGAGGGACGGCAGTGTGGTGGTGCCGGCGGAGGCTGTGTTTCCGACGGAGCGCGGATTCGTGGCGTTCGTTCTGGAGGGGACCCGCGCGCGGTCGAGGACGCTGAAGATCGGGGTGAGGACGGAGGACGACGGGCTGGAGGTGCTGGAGGGTCTCGCGCCGGGGGAGACCCTGATCCTGCGGGGCGGTTCGTCGCTGAAGGACGGGCAGGAAGTCGAGGTGGCGCAATGAGCCTGTCGGACATCTCGATCCGGAATCCGGTCTTCGCCTGGATGCTGATGATTTCGTTCCTGGTCGTGGGCGCGGTGGCGTTCCCCCGCCTGGGGGTGTCCCAGATGCCGGACGTCGACTTTCCGACCGTGACGGTCCGTCTGGAGTGGGAGGGGGCGTCCCCGGAGGTGATGGAGAAGGATGTCGTCGATGTGGTGGAAGACGCGATGATGGCCGTCGAGGGGATCGTGGATGTGACGAGTGTCGCGCGTCACGGGTCCGCGACGGTGACGGTCGAGTTCGAGCTGTCCCGGGACATCGACGCCGCGATGCAGGACGTGCAGACCCGCCTGTCCCAGGCGCAGCGCCTTCTTCCGCGGGACATGAATCCCCCGGTCGTGAGCAAGCAGAATCCCGAGGACCAGCCGATCATGTGGGTGGCCCTCTCCGGGCCGCGCCGCCAGCAGGAACTCTCGGACCTGGTCCGGAACCGGATCAAGGACCGCCTCCAGACCGTCCCGGGGGTCGGCGAGATCACGATGGGCGGCTTCCTGGCGCGGAGCATCCGCATCTGGGTGGACGCGCCGGCGCTCGAGGCGCATGGGCTGGCGGTCCAGGATGTCATGGACGCGCTCCGCCGGGAGCACATCGAGGTCCCCGCCGGGCGGATCGAGACGGACACTCGCGAGATCAACGTGCGGTCGGAGGGAGAGGCGGTCTCCCTGGAGGAACTGCGTGACCTCCTGATCAAGTCCGACGGGCTCGCGCGGGTCCGGCTCCGCGAGGTCGCGGTGGTCGAGGACGGCCTCGAGGACCGGCGCCGTCTCGCCCGCTCGAACGGCGAGTCCGCACAGGGCATGGGGATCCGCAAGCAGCGCGGCGCCAATGCGGTCGCCGTCGCCCGCGGAGTCCGCGAGCGGCTGAAGGAAGTCAGCGCGACGCTCGACCCGGATCTCACGCTCGGCATCGTCTTCGACTCGACTCCCTACGTGGAGGAGAACATCCACGAAATCGAGCTGACGATGGTGCTCGCCGTCATCCTCACGGCTCTCGTCTGCTGGCTGTTTCTCGGGTCGTTCAGCTCGACCCTCAACATCGTCCTCGCCATCCCCACATCGATCGCCGGCACCTTCGCCGTCATGTACTTCCTCGGCTTCACCCTCAATACCTTCTCGCTCCTCGCGATCTCCCTCTCCATCGGCATCGTCGTCGACGACGCCATCATGGTCCTCGAGAACATCCACCGCCACCGCGCGATGGGGAAGTCCCGCATCGACGCGGCGCGCGACGGCGCACGCGAGATCAGCCTCGCCGCCCTCGCCGCCACGCTCGCCATCGTCGCGATCTTCATGCCGATCGCGTTCGCACAGGGGATCATCGGGAAGTTCCTGTTCCAGTTCGGCATCGTCCTCTCCGTGGCCGTCCTCCTGTCCCTCGTCGAAGCCCTCACGATCACCCCCGCCCGCTGCTCCCAGTTTCTCGACGCGGGACAGCGGCGGACACGCCTCGGCCGGTCGATCGACGCCGCGTTCCACACCCTCTCCGGGCTCTACGCCCGCCTCCTCCGGCCCGCCGTGCGCTTCCGCTGGCTCCTCCTGCCGGCGTCCGTCGCGGGATTCCTCGCCTCGATCGCCCTCATTCCGAAGATGCGCATGGAACTGGTCCCCTCCCAGGACCAGAGCCGCTTTCTCGTCCGCCTGCAGACCCCGGTCGGCTCCTCAATCGACTCCACGGACGATGCGTGCCGGCAGGCGGAAGCGATCATGGCGGCGCAGCCGGAGCTGGACCGGTATTTCCTGGCCGTCGGCGGGTTCGGCGGCGGAGAGGTCAACACGGCCATGATGTTCGTGACGCTCAGGCCCGCGCGGGAGCGGCGGCGCTCGATGCAGGAGATGATGGGGTTCGCGCGCAGCCAGATGAACCGGATTCCCGGACTGCGCGCCACGATCCAGGATCTCTCGACCGGGGGATTCAGCGCCCGCCGGAGCTTTCCGGTCGAGGTCTCCATCCAGGGGGAGGATTTCGACCGCCTCGCCGCGCTCTCGGCGGAACTGATGGAGCAGGCCACCGCCGGGAAGCTGCTGGTGGATGTGGATTCCGACTACCAGGTCGGGATGCCCGAGCTGAAAATCCGTCCCGACCGCGACAAGGCCGGCTCGGTGGGCGTGTCGATGGAGGACGTCGGCGCGACGCTCAATGCCCTGGTCGGCGGGGCGCGCGTCGGCCGGTACGAGTCCGGCGGGCGGCGCCTCGACGTCCGCGTCCGGGTCCGCCGGGACCAGCGGCTGTCCGCGGACCACGTCCGCGCCCTGCGCGTGCCCACCGCGTCCGGCACCCTGGTCCCGCTCTCCGAGGTCGTCACCATGGTCGAGGAGCCGACCCTCCTCTCCATCAACCGCCGCGGGCGCGAACGCGCCGTCTCCGTCACGGCCAATGTGGCCGCCGGGGAGTCCCAGGCGGCCGCCTTCGAGGAAGTCCGGCGGATCTGGGCCCGGATGGACCCGAAGGACGCCACCCTCCATTTCTCGGGCGCCGCCAGGACGACGCAGGAAACCACGACGTCCCTCATCTTCGTGTTCCTCCTCGGCCTGTTCGTCGCCTACGTCGTCCTCGCGTCCCAGTTCAACTCCTTCATCCACCCGATCACGGTCTTCTGGGCGCTGCCGTTCTCGATCTCCGGCGCCGTCCTCGTCCTCTGGTGGCGCGACGTCTCGCTCAATCTCTACTCCGGGATCGGACTGATCCTGCTCATGGGGATCGCAAAGAAAAACTCGATCATCCTCGTCGACTACACGAATCAGGTCCGCGAGACCGGCAGGTCCTGGCGCGAAGCCGTCCTCGAGGCCTGTCCCGTGCGCCTCCGACCCATCCTCATGACCAGCGTCTCGACCATCTCCGCCGCACTTCCCGCCGCGCTCTCCCTCGGACCGGGCGCCGAACTGCGCCTCCCGATGGCGCTCGCCGTCATCGGCGGGATCGCCGTCTCGACCGTGTTCACACTCTTCGTCGTTCCCGCGTTCTACGGCATCGTCGAGGACTGCAGGTCCCTCTTCGCAGGCCGCGCCGCCACGGCAGAATCCTCCGACCCGGGACATCCCGCCGTCGTCGGCGCGCCACGGAACCCCGCGCCCTGAGTCGGCGGGGACGCGCGTGGGCGCTTCCCCCAGCCCCGCGCCCCATCGGCCGGCCCCGCGCGGGCCGCACGCCGGTTACCGCCGCCCCGACCGCTCGATGTCCCGCTTCGCCTCGCGCTTCTTCAGATCCTCGCGCTTGTCGAACAGCTTCTTCCCGCGCCCCACCCCAAGCTCGATCTTCACAAGGCCGCGCCGGAACAGCAGCGCCAGCGCGACGATCGTCAGACCCTTCTCCATCATCTGCGCCTGCAGTTTCCGAAGCTCGGGCTTCCGGAGCAGCAGCTTCCGGACACGCTTCGGCTCGTGATTCTGGAGATTCGCATAGACGTACTCCGCGACCTCCATCTCGTACAGCCAGGCCTCGCCGTCCTCCACACGCGCAAAGGCCCCCTGGATCTGCACGTTCCCGGCCCGGATCGACTTGACCTCGCTTCCCTTCAGCACCAGCCCCGCCTCCACCGTGTCGAGAATCGTGTACTCGAACCGCGCGCGGCGGTTTCGGGCGATCACCTTGACGTCGTCCGGTTTCTCGGGGGGCTTGCGGGGCATGGGCCGATTCTACCCGCGGGGTTCCGCGGGGGCGGCGGAAACGGTTCCGGGAAGGCCCCGTGCGGCGCAGAGGGTGCCGGCAGAGGCGAAAGCGGCCGCGAGGAGGGAGGAGATGGCGGCGACCTGGGGAAGTTCGAGGCCGAAGCCGAGCGTCCCGGCCGTGCCGAGGGCGAGGGCCAGGACGGTCGGGAGGGTGGCGAGGGTGGAGAGGGCGAAGCGTGCCCAGCGGGGGCGGGTGGAGGCGATGAGGGGCCAGAGCGCGGCGTGGGGGAGGGCGACGAAGAGGGCGAGGGGCTGGAAGCGGAGGGAGCAGGAGATGAGGGGGAGGGCCGCGAGGGCGGCGCCGAAGGCGAGGCGGCGGCAGCGGGGGCGGAAGACGAGGGCGAGGACGGCGAGGGGGAGGGCGGCGGAGATGGAGATGCCTGCGAGGTGCCGCTGGGTGAGGAGGGAGGAGTGCCAGAGGAGGTAGTCGGTGGGGCCGTCGCGCCAGTCGTCCCGGGCGTCGAGGGCGAGGAGGGCGGACTCGAGGATGCGGCCGCTGGAGTGGAGGGCGGCGGGGGAGAGTCGATCCGGGGTGTCGGTGGGTTTGTGGTAGTGGGGGTAGAAGCGGGAGAGGCTGGACCGGGAGAGGAACAGGGAGGGGACGCCCTCGCGCAGGAAGTAGACGTCGTCCGAGCCGGTGCGGACGCGTGCGCCGCGGGTGAGGGACTGGGCCAGGAGCGGGATGGCCGGGTCGCCGAGGGGGACGTGCTCGGGGGCGGCGCGGGCGATGACGGCGGGGACGGTCCCCGGGGTTGAGACCCCGGCGACGTCGAGGGCGTAGTTGCGCGGGAGAGCGTGGAGCACGGGGGCGCCGCCGGGCCAGGCGAGCATCTCCAGCCCGACGCAGGCGTCGGTCCGCAGGATGCGGTCCCTGCCGAGGTCCGCGATGAGGAGGTCGGCGCCCTGTCCGCCGGTTTCCTCCGCGTCGGTGGCGGCGAGAACGATGGTGTGCCGGAGGGGGCGGTCCCGGAGGGCCCGGGCGATTTCGAACAGCGCGGCGACCGCGGAGGCGTTGTCCTCGGCGCCGGGGCCCGCCATCACCGAGTCATGGTGGCCGAGGACGACGAGAAAGCGGTCGGTGGCCCCCGGGAGCATCGCGATCGCGTTCGAGACGCGGCGTCCGTCCGCCAGTCCCGTGGAGACGCGGGCCTGGAATCCCTCGGCTTTCCAGCGGTCGGCGATCCAGGCCGCGACGACGCGGGAGCGCTCGGGGTGTGTCGGGCGGGGGCCGAACTGCGCGACCAGGGCTTCGAGGTCGCCGAACGCCCTCGCTCCGTCGAACCGCAGGTCGCCCGCCGCGGCCGGCGCCGGGTTCCGCGAAGTTCCCAGCGCGATCAGGATCGCGACCAGCGGGAGGACCGGGAGCCAGGCGATGCGCCGCATCGCCGGGATTCTACGCTATCGCCCCGCCATCTCCCGGGCGCGGGGGAGCAGGATGTTGTTCTCCTTGTGCACGTGCCGGTGCGTGTCCTGCTCGATCGCCGCGAGGTCCGCCAGCGCGCCGCGGTACGTCGCGCAGGCGTCCGCCGGAGGGGCATAACCGTTGGTCAGGTCGCGAATCCTGTGAAGCAGGCTCCCGACCACCTCGTGCTCGTCCACCATTTCCTTCAGGGAGGCCTCCGGAAGGGGCTTGCGCGCGGCGATCGCGCGCACGGCGGGGAAAATGACCTCCTCCTCCTTTTTCAGGTGAGCGAGCATCTCGTCATGGAGCTTCTGGAAGAGTTCGCGGACCACCCAGAGTTCGGCGTGGTTGGTGCCGTGGACCTTGGCGATTTTCTCGACGCGGGCGGAAGCGCGGGGGAGGATTTCGCGGAGGAAGACGTGGTGGGTGCCGACGATGTGGTCGACGAGCTGATCGAGCGGGGCCGCCCGCCAGTCCCGTGCATCCGGGGGGAGCGGCTTCCGGTCCTCGGCTTCCAGGGCGCGGAGGACCGTGGGCAGGTCGATCTGGAGGTCGGCGCAGGCCTTGTCGAGGGGGAGGGCGCCGCCGCAGCAGTAGTCGAGGTGGAAGCGCTCGAGGACATCGCCGCGGCTTGCCCGTTCTGCGACCAGGGTGCCGAGGGTGGCGGAGGGGTCGATGGTCGGCATGGGGGGCTCCGGTGTCGGGGACGACGGACGGGGTGCAACGTCCGTGCCGTGGTTGGCGCACGGGGTTTGCGCGGTGCGGGGTGCGGCGCGTTGCGGGGAAACCCGCAGCTCAGCGGATAGTATCACAGGGGGCCGCGGGATCCGCCGCGGCCCCCGAGACGCGCACAACCCCCGCTGGAACCCGAAGCGACTCAAGTCTATGGGCGGGGCAGAATCGGACGCCGGGACGGCTCAGCGCGACGCGATTCCGCCCGGCGACTCTTTGACAAACAGGTAATACATCCGCCCCTCGTCGCTGACCGAACCGGCCATCGCCTCGGCATCCGGCCCCGTCCCGAGGAAGATGTCGGCCCGACCGGCGCTCCGGATGCCGCCGCCGGTGTCCTGGTCGAGGAGGAACTGGCGGAACTCCCGGTCGCCGGTCCGGTGCACGCCGCTCATCGCGGGCAGCTTCGTCACCGCATAGGCGACCCCGCCGCGCGGGAAGACCGCCTTGTCGGTCGCGACCGACCGGAACGGCGTCACCTTCGCCCCGAGGGAACCGAACGGTCCGCCGGTCGTCGGCTGGAAGAAGACGTAGCAGTTGTTCTTCTGGAGGTAGTGGCCGACATCCTCCGGGTGCGTCCGGAAATACTCCCGGATCCTGCGGAGAGACAGGTCCTTCTTCTCGAACTTCCCGTCCTTCACCATCGCCTTGCCGATCGACGTGTACGGGTACTCCGTCTTCCCCGCGTACCCGATCTGCTGCGTCGTCCCGTCGGTCAGGCGAAGCGTCGCCGATCCCTGGACATGAATCACGTAGACGTCCACCGGGTCCGCGAGCCACGCGATTTCGAGCCCCCGCCCGCGCAGACACCCATTGTCGAAGTCCTCCCGCCTCGGGCTGCTCCCGACCTCGTCCCCCGCCCTCCAGCCGAGCGGCGTCCCCTCGGCGTCCTTCACCAGCTCCTCAGGACGGCCGTAGAGCGGGTAACGGAACCGCTCCGTCCGCTCCCGGGAGGCCTCGTAGATCGGCTCGCAGTACCCCGTGAACAGCATCTCCCCGGACCCGTCCCAGCCGATCGAACGGTAGACGTCGAACCGCTGCACGATCCGGGCCTGGAACTCGGAGGCGGTCGTCGAGGTCTGCACGATCTCCTTGAACGCATGCAGCGACGCGACCGCCCGCGCGTGCGAAATGTCCAGGTACGGAAAATACTTCTGCGACGACGGCTTCGCGTAGTACGCGAGCGAATGGTCGATCGCCGCGGCCAGCGACTCCCGGTCCCGCAGCCCGGGTCCGAAATCGGGGATCAGCGCCGGGTCGGTGATCTTCTCGAGCGCCAGCATCCCTTCGGGGAGCGCGCGGGAAAAGTCCTTCTCCGTGCTCGAACACCCCGCGGCGAGCAGGGCCAGCGGGAGGGCAAACGGTGCGAGGCGGCGCATGCAGGGGGTCTCCGATGGGGAAGGGAATCTCCACCAGAAGATCGGCATGCGGGCGGGGGCGGCTGGAGTCGCCGCGCAGAACTTCGGCGGCGGGGGAGGGCTACTCCTCCTCGACCCAGCGCCGCCAGTCGCGCTCGACCTGCTCCGGGGTCGAGTTCCCGAACGCTTTCTCGAGCGCCCGGGCGGCGTCCTTCGTGTCCCGAAGGGTCTCCAGATAGGTCATCACCCAGCCCCGGTACCGCGGGTCGTTCAGCAGGAAATGGGCGAGCGACCACCCCAGCGAGTACGCGCCCTTCATCGTGTAAAACTCCCCGCGGTTCATCCCCATCAGGGTGTCCATGTCCGGCGCGCGGCCGGCGCGGAAGACGGAGCGGGCATCCTCGCGGCGGTCGGTGTTCATCGGCAGGATGAACTCCCCGCCCCGCGCGAACGTCCCCGGGTAGAACACCTCGCCCAGCCCTTCGTCCAGCCAGATCGGGATCGTCACTCCCTTGCCGAGCGCGTCCCTCAGGTACTGGTGCGTCGCTTCGTGGTAGAGCACATGGAACGTCCGGTCGGGGCTCGACTCATCCATGTGGGCGACCAGCTCGTTCTGGGCGGGGCTGAAGTACGCCTCGGCGCCCCGGACGCCGTTGATGGAGGCGTACGCTTCGAATTCCTTTTCGTTCCGGAAGATCCGGACGTCGAGGGAGCGGCGGGCGCCGTCATGCGGGGTGAGCGGGAGGACGCGGCGCAGTTCGGCGGAGATCGACTCCAGGTGGCGGCCGACTTCGGCGGCGAAGTCATCGTCGCCCGAGTAGCGGATGCGGTAGTTCCGGGTCTCGCGGGCCTTCCACCCGGGCTGGACGCGGAGGGGGGCGGAGGCGTCGGGGTCGGACCAGGCGAGCGTCCCGGCCGCCGAGACAAGCGGAGTCGTTTCCAGGCGCTCTCCGCCCACGAGGAGGAGGCCGGCGTGCCGGCGACCGTTGCTGACCACGGCGCCGACGGCCTGTCCGCCCTCGATCTCAGCCCGGAACCCCGCTCCCCCCGCGATCTCCTCGGGCTCCGCCGCCCCGAATCCGCGCCAGGAGGCGCGCGCGTGGGCGATCAGGGCATCCCGGGCCCGGACGGCCGAGTCCGATTCGAACAGCACCACCTCGAATCTCCCGATGGTGCCGTCCCGGCCCGGCGCATCAGCCTCGAATCGGGCGAGGACTGCGAGTCCGTCCCCGGCCTCGTCACCCTCCGGAACCGGCGGGGTCGGAATCTCCGTCCAGCGGTCGGGGGGCGCGAAGGCCACCCCGGCGCGGCGGTCCTCGAAGATCGGACCGGCGGCGGCGGGGAGGGCCAGGAGCAGGAGGGCGAGAAGGGGTCTCACGGTAGTCCTTTTGAGGGTTGCCGGTAGAGTGTACGCGATGCCCACAGGATCTGAACCCGCGGTCGGCCCCCGGGTTGCGTTGCGGAACGGCCGCCTGGTGTTCAACGGCCGGGAGCTGACGCCGTTTGGCGGCGAGCTGCAGTATTTCCGCGTGAGGGACCCCCAGGGGGACGGGGGGAGGACTCACGAACTCTGGCGCGAGACGCTGGAGCGGATGGCGAAGGCGGGGATGAACTTTCTCTCCACCTATGTTCCCTGGGACTGGCACGCCCCGGATTCGACCCGTCACGACTGGGGCGGGGACCGGGACCTCGGGGCGTTCCTGGAGATGGCGCATGCGCTGAAGTTCGTCGTCTGCCTCAAGCCCGGGCCGTACATCACCGCGGAATGGCCCGAGGGGTTCCGGACGTTCGGAGCGGTGCCGGCCTGGTTCAAGGAGCGGCATCCGGAAACGCTGGTCCGCAGGCCGGGGGGAGCGCTCTGGTCGTTCGATCCGCTCGGGCGGCGCGACCAGGTGCAGCCGCGCTACGACGCCCCCGCCTTCATTGACGCAGTGCGTCAATGGTTCGCGGCGCTCGCCCCCGTCATCCGGCCGTTCCTCCACGCCCGCCCGTGCGTCGCCATGATCCAGCTCGACAACGAAACCAACCTCTGGTGGAGCGACCTCGCCCACGTCGACCTCCCCGGCGACTACGCCGGCCGCCTCCGCCACTGCGTCAACTACCTCGCCGTCCTCCGCGACATCTGGCGGGACCTGGACATCGACGAGCCCGACGTCCTCTTCACCGCCAACGACTCCCCGTTCGCCATCCCCCTCCGCCACAACCTCCTCCAGGATGCCGGCCTCAAGAGCGCCGTCGCGCTTCCCACCCTCGACGTCTACCCGCGCGGAATCCCGCTTCGCGACATCCCCGCGGACCAGCCCTGGCAGGGGGCATTTTTTACCCGGCTGCTCGAGCGGCACGCGCCGGAACGGTTCGCATTCGGCGCGGAGATCCAGGGGATGGATCTGAAGCTCGCGTTCGGGGCGACGGCGACGGCGCGGCCGGAGGCGACGGGGCAGCTTCTGACGTCGATGATCGGGAGCGGGCTGAAGGGCGGGGCGCTGTACGTGATGCGCGAGGGGCTGAACGCGGACGGGACGCTGTACGGGCCGGCGGCGTGTTTCGCGATCCACGGCGACGCGACCGCGCGGTGGGACGTCGCGTCACGGTTCGCGCGCTGGATGCGCGAGGACGGCG
>JABWAY010000424.1 GCA_013360825.1 Candidatus Brocadiia bacterium
CGCCCGTCCGTCAGGTTCCGGTTGCTGTAGCAGAGCCCCTCAACGAACGCGCGGAACGCGCCGTCGCCCAGGCGAGCAACCTTCGGATGCTCGTCGAACCCGTCATCGATCTGAACCCACACCATCAGGACCTCTCCCCCCGCGCCACAGCCATCAACCGCAACGCCAGCGTCAACGCCCCATCGAACGTCCGCGCCTGCCCCGCCATCTCCCGCGTCGGCGCAATCACCACGTACGGACCGTCCATCCCCCGCGACTCAATCACCCACCCCGACAAGCTCGATACCCACCGCCCCCGGCGCACCTGGTGGAACGACAGATCCGCGCTCACAGAAGCACCCCCTGCCTGTCCGGCAGCCGCCACTCACACTGCCGCGTCCCCTCCGCCGAACACCGCCGCGCCCGCCCCTGGACCGCCTGCCCGTCCCTCTTCGCGTCCGTCAGCCGCCGTCGAACCTCCACCGCGTCCAGCCCCGACCACAACGCCAGCTCCCCCGCCGTCGCCCCCGGGTGGCGCTCCAACACCGCCAGGACGCGCGCACGGTGCGTCGCCGCCACTCCCGACGCCACAACCCTCTCCGCCGCCTCGTGGCTCGTCAGCGGGTCCAGGCGATGCCTCAGCGGCCTCGTCTCCATCATCGCCGCCCTCATCCCGCCACCCCCGTCTCCGCCCTCTCCCCCGTCCCGTCGCACGGCTCGCATGGGACCTCCCGCGCCCGCCCGTCCGGCAAAACCATCACCCGCGTTCCCCAGCCGTCACACCACGCGCAGGCGTTCGCTGCCCCCACGTCTACCGCCGGCGACCGCCCTTCGAAGCCGTGCCCACGCCAGTGGCCCAACAACAGCCCCACCGGCCCCCGGTCCCCTGGCCCGCTCGTGACCGACCAACCGCATGTCTGGCACGTGATCGTCACCCCGCTCATCGAGTGACCTCAGCCTCAGCCTTGTCCGTCTCCGGCTTGTACTTCCCGCTCACCCCCACCACGACCCCTGTCACAACTAATGTCACAGACTCCCCAAACCGGCACCGCTCGATCAACTCCCGCCCCCCCTCGCTGAACCGATCTACCTCGATCGTCCCCCCAAACGACACCTGCCAGTTGTCCACCGCCATCCCCTCGAACGTCGGTAGGGTGGCCTGCCTCTCCCCCCCCGCCCCGCGAACCCCGCCCGTGATCTCCCCCGTGCGCGGGTCCACAACCGCGTCCCGCACCACATGCTCAGCGCCGAACACCCGATCCAGCTCGGCGCCCACTTCGGCCTTGAAGGTATCCGTAACCATTGTCCTCTCCTGGTAGTTGGGGGGCCGGGGGAATCGCCTGAACAGTCTCAGCCCCACCCCGGCCCCTGCCCGGGGCTGGCTATGTCCGCGGCCGCGCCTCCTCGGCCGCCTCGATCAGCGCCTCCGGCGGCAGCCCCGTCTCCTGGAGCCACCCCCGGATCGCCTCCTCGCTGTAGGCGCACTTCATCGCCCGCGCGACCTCAACCGGGCGGATCTTGCGCTCCGTCATCAGCGCGAATACCCGCTCCGTCGCCCCTGTCAGCCACGCCTCGTCGGGGGTAGGGGAGGGCGCTGCTACCGGCGTCGAATCGCCCATGGCGATAGCCCCGGGAGCGCCCTCCCCATCACCCGCGGCGAGCGGAACCGCGGGCTCCTCAGTCCCGGAGACGAGCTCCCCCGTCTCCGCGTCCACAACCTCGGCCGGCGCCGCGATCACCGGGTCGGGGATGTCATCTTCCCCAACAACCTCCACGCGCGCCCCCGCCTCCTGCATCACCCCCAGCGCCGCCTCGTAGGCCTCCGGGCACGCCTTCTGCAGCGCGTGCCTCTCGGCCGCGATTTCGAGCATGTGAGCGGGCGATTCGTCCCACGGCGTCGCTCCTTTCGCCCCCGTGCGCTCGGCCGTCCGCTGGAACTCCTTCCAGGTCACGACGGCGTAGGTGGGAACGCCGTTCCGGTCCCGATAGACCCCCACCCGCGCCGCCGCCGGGGGACCATCCTCCAGCCACACGTCGCGCCACTTCCCATCCGGGCCGCACCACTCAGGCGATGTCTGACCCGCGTACTCTCCCGTCCTGGCCGCAATCGCCCTCCAGCCGCCGATACCGATGTGGATGATGAGCCGCCCCTTGCTCTTCCAGGCGTAGATCTGCCGCTTGAACGGGTCCAGCCCCGTCGCCTGGCAGATCTTCGAGTAGACCAGGAGCTCCTTGCCCGTCAGGTCACGCGCGAGCGAATCGCGGATGATAATCGCGAGATCCTTGTCCCACTCCCCCGGGCGACGCACCACGTGCACCCCGGCCGTCGTCACAACCGCCTTCGTCGGCGTCGTCATCGTGTCCTCCTATCCGAACAGACCCGGCCGCCCCATCGTTCGAACAGAACCAGCGCCACCGCCGCGTCCGGCCGCGCCGCCGCGTGCTCCTCTACCTCCGCCCTCAATGCCTCCATGCGTTCGCCCGCCGCGAGCCGCTGCGCGAACAGGTAGGCCAGCGACTGCAGCGAGCGCGTCCAGGCCAGCACTTCCGCCGCCGGGTGCTCCGGGCACGCGGGCACGCTCGGCTCCCGGTCCCCCCGGAACACGACCGGGTACCGCGCCTCCCCGCACTCCGAGCAGCGGTAGTACGGGTAGGCCCGTACGGGAGGCGCCACCGGGGCCGTCATTCGAACCACCCCCAGCCACCGATCCGGTCGGCCAGGGCCACCAGCGCGAACAGCAGGCACCACGCCGCGAACGCACCCGCCAGGACCATCGCGTCAGTCAGCATGCAAAACCTCCCGGCACTCGTGCCGAACATCGCTCTCTTCACTCTCGAACCGCCGCGCCTTCGCCTGCCCCAGGTCCACCGCCCGCACCCAATACCGGCGCCCACAGACCTGGCAGTAGTTCGTCCAACCCTCCTGGCTCTTCCCGTCTGCGCTCACCGCTCCACCGCCCACCGCGCCGCCAACTTCAGCCTCTCCGCTACATCCCGCCCCAGCCGGCCAATCCAGTACCCGTAGGCGTCCTCGATGTCCCTCGCCACCGCGCGCTCCACCGTCGCCCCGTAGTCCGAAGCCGCGAAGAACCGCCGGTACAACTCCACGAACTCGCCGAACGCGGTTTCGGACGGCGAGCCCGGGGCCACCACGCCAGCAGGAGGAACCACACACCCCCCGGGGCTCGCCGTCTCAGGCCCTCCGGCCTGCTCTATCAATGGCTGCGCCATCGTGATACCCTCCATGTGACCTGAACCTGAAGGGGCGGCCCTCGCCGTCTCTATGAGTTGGGCTCGGTCGATAGCCACCTCCGAAACTCGTTCTGGTACTCGCGCAACAGCTGTTTGCCGCGCGGCTCTCCCGCTATCTCGTCGAACGTCCTCAACCGCGGCCGTCCCCCCGCCTGGCCGCCCATCCGCCCGATGCGCCGGAAATGCGCCGGGCTGTACCGGCTCGCCACGAGCCGCCCGCCGATGCCCCCCGCCTCCTGCGGCGAGAGCTTCCCCAGCCCGCGCTTCGCCGTCATCCCGCGCTCCTCACCAGGCGCGCCTGGATCTCCATCTCCGGCGGTTCCTCGCCCGTCAGCTCCCGCCACATCACCGACGTCGCCTCGATCACCCCGAGGAACCGCTGCTGAATGCCCAGCGTCTCCGCCGCCGCCTGGGCCGCGTCCATCCGCACCCGCTCGATCTGCTCCAGGAACAGATCGCGCGACACCCGGCGCGCCGGACGCGCCATCTCCGGGTTCGGCAACATCGGCTGCAACGCCCGCTCCCTCATCGCGCTACACTCCCATCCGCCGTAGCCAGCGCCGCCGCGAGCTCCGCCGCCCACCCCCGCAGATCCTCAGCCGATGCCTCCGAGCGCCCGTCGGTCATCCGTCCGATGAGGACCTCGCAGAACGTCTCCAGCACCGGGAACGGCTCGTCGTCTCCCTGACAGCAGTGAGCCGCGGGCTCCACGTACTCGGTGTGGTAGGACATCTGGAGGTGGGGCGGAGACACCTCGTCCGGCACATCGTCAAACGACGCCGACCGGCACATGAGTTGCACCCGGGGCCGCCATGGCGGCCCGTCGCCGTCGCGCACCGCCACGATCTCTAGGTCCTCGTACACCTGATCGGGGACGATCCTCCCCTCCGGCACCGCCGTGCCCCGGCCCAACAAAGCCGCCAACCACTCCGGGGTGACCTCGATGATCGCCAAACGCCGTCGGCGATTCCCAACGTCTGCCATCACTCGAACTCCACCAGCGCCGCGCCGCTGGGCGTTTTACCTGCGGCCCGGGGCAAGTTCTCTGCGGCTGTTCGCCGCCCGTAGCGCCCTTCCAGCATCCGCCTCAGCAGGCTGCCGGGAGACATGCCCAGGTCCGCGGCGTCCGCCTCCAGCGCGTTGGCAACCTCCACCGGCACCCGGCCCGAAATCGTCCTAGTCTTCGTCGTAGCCATTTCTCTGCGGAGTGTGGCACTTTCCGGCGGAGATGTCAACACTAGTGTCTACGCAGCGCAGAAACAATCTGCGATTCTCCGGACATGGTGAGAAAGGCCCCCGCTAGGCCAGCCGTGGAACGGCTAATGAGAGACGCACTGGAGACGGCCGGGTGGTCGCAGGCCGAACTGGCGCGGCAGTCCGGCTACGGACGCGGAACCACGGATGAGATCGTCCGCGGCCAGACCGCCCGCATGGACCCGGAGGTAGTGACCTCCCTCTGCCGCCTCTTGGGCATACGCCTCGAGGTGTTTCTGAAGGCGGGCGAGATGCTCCGGCTCACCCTGGCCGACGTCGATTTGGACCGCCGCGAGCTGCGCATCATGGGCAAGGGCCGCCGCGAGCGGGTGGTACCGTTCGACGCGGCAACGAAGGTCGCCCTCCTGGAATACCTGATCCGCGAGCGCGGCCGCGAACCGGGGCCGCTGTTCCTCTCCCGCGACGGCGCGCCCATGACCGCTAACGCCCTGAAGATCATGCTCCGCCGCCTCGAACAGCGCGCCGGGTGCGCCCACGTCACCCCCCACGCGTTCCGGCGGGGCTTCGCCCGCCATACCCGCCGCGCCGGGCTCGACCTGGGCGAGGTCGCCGCCCTCATGGGACACGCCACATTGGAGATGACCCGGCGCTATTCCCAGGCCGGCGAGGCCGAGGCCGCCCGCGACGCCTGGGCTGGGACCTACCCCGGCCAGCCGCTCCCGCCGAACCCCTGCCCCCAGCCCGCCTGCGTCCGCCCATCACACCGGCACCTATGAATCCTCAGAGCCTCCCGTTTGCTCCATGTCTGAACTGGTTCTATCCCGGCGGCGGGGGGACGGCCGGGTAGTTCAGGCTGCGGTCTGAGGCCCCCCGCGCCGCCCGCACCAGGCTAATCCCCAGCGCGCCCGCGATCGTGGCTATCACCGCGCGCGCCCCGTCGGCGCCGCTTCGAATCGTCTCTTCGGCGACCGTCTGCCAGTACCCCGTGTCCCCCAGCCCTCCCTCGGGGAACGCGGCCAGCATCTCCAGCGGACCCTGCAGCGTCACGAACGCGAACGCCAGCGCCAGGACGCCAATCGAAAGGTTCATCTCATTCTCCTCTCAGGGCACCACTATCCCCGCGGCCGCCAGCGCAGCGCGCCAGCGGTGCAACAGGTCATTCGTGCCGTAGGTCTGCGCCTGGATGCCATCCCACGCGGCCACCATCTCCGCCACCCGCGCCGGTTGCGGCCCCAGACAGTCCACCAGGGAGATGTTCCCTCCACTCACCCACGCGGCGATGCGCGGTTCTCCGCCCGCGACCATCACCTCCAGTTGTTCGAGCCTTTGAAAAAGCGCCATCCTCTCAGCCTCCCCTGCCAGGTAGTCTCGCGGGTCCGCAAACAGCCCCTCGTTGCCCGGGAACCGCGGAAACAGCTTCCGGCGGCACATCGCCCAGTGGACGTGCCTGCCATCCGGCCCCGAGGGCAC
>JABWAY010000425.1 GCA_013360825.1 Candidatus Brocadiia bacterium
GCCCCGCCGTGGAAGGCGGAAAGGCAGGCTGGCAGATGCCGAGCGGCCGGTGGGAGGCCACGCAGGACAGCCTGGTCTGCACCGCCGGGCCGGCGCGCGCGCTGTACGACGCGCCGATGGCCGGCGACGTGCGCATCGCCGCCACCGTCCGCGCCGAGGGACGCCCGTCCTGGGAGCTGGGCTTCTGGCTCGCCCTGCGCGGCGCCTTCTCCGTCGACGGGTACCAGATCCGCCTCGCCGGCGGCCCCGAGGCCCGCGTCGAATTCGTCCGGGACGGCGTCATCGTCATCCGGCGCCTCGACGTCCGCCTCTCCATCGGGACCGACTACGAGATCCTGGTCATGCGCGAAGGCGACCGCATCTCGCTGTTCATCAACGGACTCCGCACCCTCGAATACCGCGACGTCTTTCCCCTCCGGGGCAACCGCGTCGCCATCGCCGCAGACGGCCCGGGCCTCTTCCTCCGCCGCATGATCCTCGAAGCCCGCGGCGCCCCCCTCCAGCTCGCCTACCTCGCGCTCCCCGACAAACTCTTCCAGCTCGGCCAGCTCGGGGAGGCCCGCGAACTCTACCGGGAACTCGCCCTCTCCCACCCCGACCGGGAGGAGGGGCTGATCGCGCGCTACAAGTCGGCGCTCTGCGGGATCGAGCTGGGCGAGACGGAGTCGGCGCTGGATGAGCTGAAGGGTCTGGAGGGGACATCGCTGGAGGCGCTCTCGGCCCTCGGACGGGCCCGGATCGGATTCCGCTCCAAGAACGTCCAGGCCGCGTGGGAGACGCTGCGCGACGGCTGCCGGAAATTCGTGGATGCGCCGATCCGCGTGGAGATCTGGACGCTGCTCATGAACACGGCGGACCGCGTGAGCCGCGAGTCCCCCGAGCAGGGCGCGATGCTCTACGAGCAGCTCCTGCGCGAACCGTGGCTCGAGGCCCACGAGGCGGGGCAGGTGATCAGCGAGTTCATGGCGCTGGCGCTGCTGTCCGGCGGCAAGCCCAAGGTGCGCGGCGAGTCCCTTCGGCTTCTCGGCGGTTACCCGCACAACATTCCCGTGCGACTGGAGTGCCACACGGCGCTCGCGCGCGCCGGGATGACCCCGGCTCTCATCCAGCAGTCGCGTCTCCAGCTCCACGCGACGCTCGCACTCGGGCCGAAGCTGGCGAAGCGCGACCGCTGGCGCGTGATCCTCTGGCTGTGCGAGACGCTGATCGCGTCCGGGGAGCTCGAGAGCGCGCGGCGCTGGCTGTCTGTGGTCATGAAGGAGACGCCGCATCCCTCGGTGGAGGGGGCCTGGGCGCGCAACTGGCTCGCGCTGTGCTGGATCGTCGGAAGCGCGCCGCAGGAGGCGCTGACGGTGCTCCAGGGGCATTCGCCGCTTTACGCGGCCCGCCCGGAACCGCAGCACCTGATCGGCGCGATCCTCGAGGCGGCGTCGCTGTCCTGGATGGGTCTGCGCGACCGGACGGTGGAGGTGCTGGAGGGGGAGTCGGCCCCCGCGGACTGGCGGAAGGCGATGGATGCGCTCGCCGGGCGCGAGCCGATGGAGATTTTCCACAAGTTCGCGGGCGGGCTGTCCCCGAACCTGCAGGCGGAACTCTACATTGCCGGCGCGGAACTCCAGATGGCGCGGCAGCGCGAGGCGTCGGCCACCAGCCTGCGCCGGCTCGCGGTCTCGATCGGCGGCGAACGGGAATTCGTTCGGCGGCTCGCCGGGAACCGGGGCTGATGGCCCAGAACGAGACACGGGCCTGCCGGCGCTGCGGACGACCCGTCCCGCGGGACGAGGGGTCGGAACTCTGCGAGGGATGCCGGCCCTCCACCGTATCCCTGCGCGGCGGCGGGGAGCCGACGCGGCCCGAAGGAGTCCCGGAGCGGATCGGCGGCCACGAGATCCTGTCGGTCCTGGGCGAAGGCGGGATGGGCACGGTCTATCTCGCCCGCGACCCGGTCCTCCCGCGCGAGGTCGCGCTCAAGGTCCTGAGGCCGGAGGTGGTTTCCGAGGAGCTCTCGCGGCGGCTCGCGGACGAGGCGGCGGTGACCGGGCGGCTCTCGCACCCGGGGATCGTCCCGGTTCACCAGTTCGGGAACGACCCGACCTGGGGGCCCTGGTACACCATGAAGCTGGTCCAGGGGCGGCCGCTGTCGGACATCCTGCAGGGGCTCCGCGACCGGAATCCCCGGGACGAGGAGGACTACCCGACCCTGAACCTGCTCCGGGTCTTCTCCCGCGTCTGCACCGCCGTCGCCTTCGCACATTTCAACAACGTCGTCCACCGCGACCTCAAGCCCGGAAACATCATGATCGGGGAATTCGGGGAGACGCTGGTGCTCGACTGGGGTCTCGCGCGGTGCCTGGACGCGGGACCGGAGGCGCCGCGGGGCGCCGTCCCGGCCTCGACCGACAGCGCGTTCACGCGCGACGGGATCGTGATCGGCACCCCCGGGTATCTCTCCCCTGAGCAGGCGGCGGGGATGGGCTCGCTCGTCCGGCTGACCAGCGACGTCTACTCGCTCGGCGCGATCCTCTACGAGATGCTGACGCTCCAGCCCCCCGTCGATACGGGCGACCCGGACGAAGCGATCCGGGCGACTCTGCAGGGGCGCATCGTTCCCGTCGAGAAACGCGGCCCAGGACGGTCCGCCCCACGCGCCCTCTGCCAGATCGCGGCCGCGGCGCTCGACGCCGATCCCCAGCGCCGGTACCCGAGCGCCCGCGAGATGTCCCGCGCGATCGACGACTTCCTCGCCGGCCGCGTCCCCTGGCGCGACCCGGAGGTCGCCGGCAACGAGCCCTGGGAGGTCGCGAGCG
>JABWAY010000066.1 GCA_013360825.1 Candidatus Brocadiia bacterium
CGCGGCCAGCGCCTCCCCCTCCCGCTCGATCAGCCGGGCCTCGTGCGCGCTCAGCAGCCTCGTCCGCGCCCAGGCGACCTCCAGCGCCACCACGCTGATGTCCGTTCCGGTGAACCGGAGCCCCGCCCGCGCCGCCTCCAGCGCCACCGTGCCGCTTCCCACGAACGGATCCAGCACGCGCATCCCGGGTTTCCCGAAGATCGCGATGGCGCGCTCGGCGATGACGGGGTGCATGCGCGCGGGGTAGGCGTGGAAGCCGTGGGTGAGCGGCGGGCGCGTTCCCGGGTCGACGTCCAGGCACCGTGCGAGTTGCGCCGCGAGCGCCTTGTCTCCCCACGGGGTCACCGGCCCTCCCGTGTTGGCGAGGGGTTGCTTGCGGCGGAGCGGCGGCCGGGGCCGGCTCATCCGGCGGGGCCCTTTCCCGGGATCTGCCCGGCGCCGCGCGGGAGCCGCGCGTAGAGGCGGGAGAGCTCGCAGAGCCCGGCCAGCCGGTCCTCGACCGGCGCTTCGGGAAGAACCCGCCAGCGCCAGTTCCGGCTCGGCACGCCGGGGACGTTCATGCGGCCTTCGGGACCGAGCATGAGGACGTCCTGAAGGGGGGCGAGGGCGAGGTCGGCGACGGTCGACCACGCCATGCGGATCAGGTCCCACGCGATGTCGTGTCCGTCCGTCCGGAGGTACGCCCCCGCACGCTGCCGCTCCGGGGCGCCGAGTCCCGCCCACCAGCCGACCGACGTGTCGTTGTCGTGCGTCCCGGTGTAGACCACGGAGTCACGGTCGATGTTGTGGGGGAGGAAGGTGTTGTCCGGGTCGCCGTCGAACGCGAACTGCAGGACGCGCATCCCCGGCAGCCCGGCCGCGGCCCGCAACTCCCGCACGTCCCGGGTGATCAGCCCCAGGTCCTCCGCCACGAACGGGAGGCCGCCCAGAGCCGTCCGGATCGCGCCGAAAAGCGCCATCCCAGGCCCCGGCACCCACCGTCCCTCCCGCGCCGTCTTCGCGCCGGCCGGGATATGCCACGCGGCGGCGTATCCGCGGAAGTGGTCGAGCCGGACCAGGTCGAACATCCGCGCCGCGTGCCGCGCCCGCCGGACCCACCACGCGAATCCCGAACGGGCCTGCGCCTTCCAGTCGTAGACCGGGTTCCCCCAGAGCTGTCCGTCCGCGGAGAAGTAGTCCGGGGGGACCCCGGCGACCTCGGCGGGCCGGCGCCCGGGCCCGAACCGGAACACCCCGGGAGTCGCCCAGGCGTCGCAGGAGTCCTCCGCGACGAAAATCGGCATGTCCCCGAGCAGCTTCACCCCCCGGGCCGCCGCGTGCCGCCGCAGCGCCGCCCACTGGCGGTGCCACAGGAACTGCCGGAACCGGTGCTCGTCGCGCGCCACGGCCAGCTCCTTCTCCGCTCGCCTCACCGCCCCGCGCGCCCGCAACCGCAACTCCTCCGGCCAGGTCTCCCACGACGCCCCCCCGTGCGCGGCCTTCAGCGCCGCGTAGAGCGCCCAGTCCTCCAGCCACTCCCGCTCCCGCACGACGAACGCGTCAAACTCCCCCCGCAGCGCCGGCGCGGCGCCGGTCCTGAAGCGTTCCCAGGCGCGGGCGAGCAGCCCTTCCCGGAACGGCCGCGCGCGGTCGAAGTCCGCCGTCCCGTCGGCGAACGCCGGCCCCGCGAGGTCGGCGGCCTCCAGGAGCCCGTCGGCGACCAGGTCCTCGGGGCTGATCAGGAGCGTCTCGCCGGCGAAGGTCGAGAACGAGGCGTACGGCGAGTCCCCCGCCCCGAACGGCCCGACCGGGAGCACCTGCCACCAGGTCTGCCCTCCCGCCGCGAGCCGGTCGACCCAGGTGCGCGCCGCGGGCCCCAGGTCCCCGACGCCGAACATCGACGGGAGCGAGGTGACCGCGAGGAGAACGCCGGAGGAGCGGGACATGGGGCCCCCACTCTAGGAGCGGTCGGGCGGTCCGGCGAGAGACATGTGACGGCGGGCGCAGCTCGCCCCGATCCGGCTCGATTACGTTCGCGGATCCGAAGCCCCGGACCGTACCCTCACGCCGTGCACGCCGAGTTGAGCTACCTCTTTCGCCATGCCCTCCTGCGCGACGCCGCCGTCCAGCTCCATCTCCCGGGAGACCGGGCCAGGCTGCACGCGCTCGCATTCGCGGTGCTCGAGGACCTGTGCGGCGGGCGGCCGCCCGAGCCCCCGGAACTGCATCCCACCGAACCGGGCCCTCCGGCTCCGCACGCCGCCGACCCTTTCGCCGAAGAACTCGCGGAACACGCCCGCCTCGCCGGCGACCAGGCCCCCGGTCCGCTCGATCCCGCACGCAGGATCTACCTCCGGCGCGCGGCGGAAAACCTGGAACGCGGGTTTCAGAACCAGCGCTGCGAGCGGGTCTGGAGGGAGTTCTCCGGGCTGGCAACCGGAATCGAGAAGGGGATCGCTCTGAGGCGTGCCGCGACGGCGGCCCAGCGCTCGGGACGGATGCGGTCCGCGGAGGAGCTGTTCGAGCGCGCCCTTGCCGCCGTGCGCGAAGTCGGAAGCGCGCTTCTGGAGTCGATTGTTCTCGCTGATCTGGGAATGCTGTATGCGCACACGGCGAAGGAGCCGCAGGCGATGCACCTCTACGACCAGGCGCTGTCCGGCTTCCGCAGGGCGGGCAGCCGCCGGCACGAGGGCGTGCTGCTGGGCGCAATGGGGCGGCTGCTCCTCAACCTGGGACGCTTCGACGAGGCGGAAATCCTGGTCCGGCAGGCGCTGGCAATCCACCGCGACCTGGGGAACCGCCGGTCCGAGGGACTGGACCTCGCGAACCTCGCACAACTGCTCGAACACAAGGGACATGTCGACGCGGCCGTGGCCGCCTTCGACGAGGCGCTGGCAATTCACCGCGACATGGGCAACGTCGTCTTCGAAGGAATCGCGCTCGGGAACCTGGCGAACCTCTACAGCAGAAACGGCCGAATGGCGGAGGCGGAACGCGCCTGGGAGCGCGCGCTGGCGATTCACCGGCAGACCGCCGACACCCGGAACGAAGGGACCATTCTGGGGAACCTCGCCTGGCTCTACTCGGTCACGGGCCGGCTGCCCGAAGCGCTTCGGGGCTTCGAGATCTCGCTCGAGATCCATCGCAGCATGGGGAACCTGCGCGCCGAGGGGTCGATTTCCTGCCAGGCCGCGCCGGTGCTGATCCGCCTCGGCCGGCTGGAGGAGGCGCGGGAGGCCTGGCGCAGCGGGTCGTCGATCCTGCGGGACTGCCGAAGCCTGGAAGAACTCGCGGCCCAGACCGCGCAGATGAGGACCGCCTGCCACGAGGCAGGCCTTGAACCGTTCCCGGCCCCCGAGGAGCCGCGTCCGGCGCGATGATCGCGGCCGCCCCCGCCCCGAGGAGCCCTTACTTGATCTCCCTGTCCGAGACCTCGACGTCGTCCACCCACACCGTGCTGTCCACCTCCGTCGCGCTGATCCCGACCTCGAGCGAGTTGCAGATCGCCTCGGCGATCGGAAGCGTCTGCCCCCGCCCCTCGCAGACCTTCACGCCGTCCTGCCAGAGTTCGCAGAGGCCGTCCTTCTCGTCGAGCTTCACGTGCGCCACCACGCGGAACCACTTCCCGATCGGAATCGGCGTCGGCTTCGTCGGCCGGTAGTGCGGCTTGGGCGGGAACTTCAGTTCGAAACCCAGCCCGGCCCCGGAGGTGGTGATCCGGATGCCGGGGTGTTCCTCGATCCAGGTGGTCTCGAGATCCATCAGCGTGAACGGGACCCGGTCCTCGATGTAGTACCAGGCGCTGAACCAGAAGTCGTCGCCTTTCCGGAAGTGAATGAGCTCGGTTTCGAGGGAGGCCTTGGAGCAGACCATCTCCCTGGACCGGGCGACCGATTTCGTCCGGAGCGCCGCCTTGCCGCCGTGGAACCGCGCCGTCGACGGCTCGACGACGTTGTCGAGGAACCCGGCCCCCTCCCTGAGGATCCGGTTGCGCAGGGCGACGTAGTCCTTCACCGCCGGCGCCCGGGGGGACTGAAGCGTGAACGCGGTCCAGCCGGGTTTCTCCCCGATGAGATCGCGCACCGTCGCGGCGTCCTCGAAGCCGGACTGGAACCGCCGGGTGACCTCGATCTTCTTTCCGTCATCGGCGATCCGGAAGACGCGGTCCCCGTCGACGGCGTAATTCTTCTCGAACCACCCCGGCTCCAGCAGGCGCCGGAAAAACGCCCACCCCTTCGCGTCGCGGTCGTAGAGGTAGGCCACCCCCCCGACGATCGCGAGCCTCTTTCCATCGAAGTCGATGGCGACCGACTCGAGTTCGGTGGCCGGCGGGACGGGCTCGCCCCCGCCGCACGACGTGCCGGTCAGGGCGGCGAGCAGCAGGGCGGACGTCAGGGCGCGGCGCATGGGGGCTCCGGAATGGGGTGACCTCCCATACACCGGCGGCCCCGCTTCGGATTCAGGATCCGGAAAGCCCCCCGCCGCCCCCTACTCCGGCGACAGCACGATGTCGAACGCCCCCTTTTCGTACTCCCCGCCGTCCGCCTTCACCGCCTGCAGATCGATGATGAGGGACGGTCGGATGAAGGCATCCCGCGCGTTCTCCGGGTCGCCCTTGAAGTAGAGCTGCGTGACCAGCGTCCTGTACCCCGGCGCCCGCACCAGATAGTGGATATGGCTCGGCCGCCAGACCCCTTTGCCGATCTCGTACCGTCCGGGATGGATCGTCTCGTACTCGTAGTATCCGGAATCATCCGCCACCAGACGGGAACGATACAGGAACACGTCCTTCGCCGGCGGCGCCTTGGGGTCGTCGTTGTCGTACCGGCCGGCATGGCTCGCCTGCCAGACGTCCAGCACCGCCCGCGCCAGCGGCTTCCGGGTGTCGTGCCCCCAGACCCGGCCGGAAATGAGCATCACCGTCCCCCGGGCCAGCGGCGGACTGACCTTCCCCCGGAACGGCGCCCCTTCGCGGTGAAACGGCCCGAGGATGTTCCGCTCGGTCGGGCTCCAGTCCCCCCCGGGAGGCGCCCCGCCCGCCGCCGGCTCCTTCAGGTAGTCCCCGTAATCCCCCAGCCCGCCGCTCTCCGGCGTGGGCTCGGCTCCGGCCCGAAGCGACAGCACCCCGCCCGCCAGGCCGAAGGCGCCGACACGAAGAAAGTCCCTGCGTGGAAGGTGGCTCATGCGCGACTCCTGGAAGACCGATGCGCCGGATTATCGCAACTGCCGGGCCAATCGGTGCGGCGGGTTTCGGAACGGGGGCTCCGTCAATCCCCCCACCCTTCCCTTTCCGTTTTCCCCTTGCCTCTTTCCCTTTTCCATTTTTCTTCTCCCTCTTCCCTTCTCCCTCCACTCACCTCCCCTTCTCTTTCCCCCCCCCAGCCCACACCGCAATCGCCCTCCCCTCCGCTTCCTTCGCCGCCCTCCCCCTCAGGAACTCCGCGCCCGGCGCATCCCCCCTTGCTTCCAGCGCACAGGCCCCCGCCAGCAGCAGCCCGCACCGCGCCGCCCGGGGCTGCGTCGCCACCCAGTCGAGGAACGCGATGGTCGGGGCATCCCCCGAGAGGGCGGGGGCAAGCGGCGCCCAGTCGGGGGCGCGGGTGGCGAGGTCCCGGAGCCGGTCGCGGATGCCGGGTCCGCCGCTGGATTCCGCCAGCGCCTCCAGGAGCGCGCCGAGGAAGTGCGGTCCGGCGGTGCCGGAGCGGTAGAGCGAGGCGTGGAGGGAGAGCGTCTTCCGCGCGATCTCCCATTTCTTCTGCACGATCGCGACCAGCGCGCGCCAGTTGCGGGCCCAGAGGCCGGCGGTGGAGGGGTGCGAGACGGAGCTGAACGCATTGGTCAGCCATTTTTCCGCGGCTGCGATCTCCCCGGCGCCGAGGCAGGACTCGATCAGCCAGAGGAGGAGGCGGGCGCGGTCGGCGCGGGTGATCTGGTCGGTGAGGTCAAGGGTCTTCTGGAGGGCGGCGCGGATCGCGGACCAGGTCGCGTCGGTCCCTCCCATGCGCGAAAGGGCGGCGTGGAGTTCCATGCGGAGGCTGGTCTGGGTGGGGTGGGCGGTGAGAAGCGCGAGGGCTTCGTCGCGCATCTTCGCGGTCCCGCCGCCGGCGGAGGCGAGGCGGAGGAGGGCGGAGCAGACCTGGGCGACGTCGCGGGGGGTGAGCCAGGGGAGGGTGAGGAGCCGGCTGTAGAGCTCGCGCCCCTTCGCCCCGTCGCCGGTTTCGGCGCGGCGCGCGAGAGAGAGCAGTTCGGTCCAGAGGTCCACGCGCACCGGGTCGTTGCGGAACTGCGCGCACGCCTCCGACAGTTCCTTCCAGGCCCCCTCCACGTCCCCGTGGCGCATCGCGACCTTCGCCCGCCCGAGCGGCGCCAGCGCTTCGTGCGTCGTCTGGTGCAGGGTCTTGAGTTCCGCGAGGGCGGCGGTGCGGTCGCCGATTTCGGAGGCGCAGAGGGCGGCCTTGTAGCGGGCGACGAGCCCCTCGGCGCGTTCGGGGTGGCTCTCGGCGAGGCGGAGGTAGAGGGCGCGGGCGTCGCGGACCTGGCCCATTTCCATGAGGCGGTCGGGGAGGGCGGTGAAATCGACCTGGAGGGGGACGCCGTGGGTTTCGACGACCACGGCGGGGATGCGGAGGGGGGAATCCCCCGGGGCGAGGACCAGGGCGGGGCCGCGGAGCGGAAAGAGGTCGTGAAACTCGACGTGGCGCGCGCCGTCGATGCGGAAGAGCAGCAGGTCGCCTTCGCGGCGCACCTCGATCTCGTGCGGAGTGTGGGGATCGAGGGTGATCTCGCCGCTGCGTTCCAGGAGGACGCCGGCGCGCCAGAATTCGACCGCGGCGTCCTCCCCTGCGACGACGCGGAAGACGTAACCGTCGTCGGTCAAGGGAGTGCTGCACGCGACGCGGATATCGAGCCGCCAGCCGGGGCGGCGGCGGCTCCCCTCGACGGTCGCCCGGACGCGGGCGTCGCCGGGGATCGCTGCGCGGTGAAAGACGACCCCCTCCGCGCCCCCCGCGAACTCCAGCTCGTCGGTCCCCGCCCGCCAGGTCGTTCCCTTCGGCTGCCACCCTTCCTTCTGCCGCGTCCACGGGGCGGCGCCTTCGAGCCACGCCTCGACCTCGCGCGCGAGCTCGAGGGCGGTCGGGTGGCGTTTGTCGGGTTGAAGCGAGAGCGCCTTGGTCACGGCGGCGGCGAGCGCCTTGGGGGCGCTTCGGCCCTGCGGCCGTTTGGCGATGGGGACGATTCTTCCCTGGATGGTGCGGGTGAGCTGGTCGCCGACGCGGCCATCGACGGGGAGGCGGAGGGTGAGGATCTGGTAGAGGATGGCGCCGAGGGCGTAGACGTCGCTCGGGGGGCCTGCGGCGCCGCCCTCGCCGCGCGCCTGTTCCGGGGACATGTACCCGAGCGTCCCCATGACGGCGCCGGCGCGGGAGAATTTCCGGTCCTCGGCGACCTCGATCCCCATGGAGTCCGCGGCGGGGACGGCGAGGCGTTCGGAGGCGCCGGCGGCGTCGAGGACGCGGGCGAGCCCCCAGTCGAGGACCATGACGACGCCGAACTCCCCGACCATGATGTTGGCGGGCTTGAGGTCGCGGTGGACGACGCGGGCGCGGTGGGCGAAGGCGACCGCCTCGCAGGCGGCGAGGAAGATGCGGAGGAGCGTCGGGAGGCGGTAGCGGTCCACGTCGGACTCGACGCCGTCGCGGAGCCCCGTCAGGATCTCGGCGAGCGACCGCCCCTCGACCGGCTTCATCGTGTACCACGGCCCGTGGACCTCGTCGCGGCCGACGCGGTAGATCGGGACGATCCCGGGGTGGGACAGCCGCCCCGTGACGATCGACTCCGCCAGGAGGCGCTCGACCTGCTCCACGCCGGACGCGCCGGGAAGGAGGACCTTGAGCGCGACGCGCCGCTGCAGGATCGGCTCCACCGCGCTGTAGACGACGCCCATCCCGCCGCGGCCCAGCACCCCCTCGACGCGGTGCCCGCCGATTTCCGGCGGGAGCGGCGCCTCCTCCGCAGCCGCGGACGGCGCCGCCTCCCCGAACGCGGTCCCCGTCGACACCGTGCTCTGGCGCGGGAACTTGTCCCAGCACCGGTCGCAGACCATCTCGCCCGACCCCTCGGGGAGGGGCTTTGAACAGCTGAGGCAGAGCGCAACGGTGGCCATGGGCGGTCCCGCAGTCTAATGCGGCGGCCACTCCATGAGAAATGCCGCGCTCGGCCCCCCCGGACCCCGCACCTCCCGTTCCCTTGTTCCCCACCCCCCCCTCGCTATAATCCCCCTCCCTCGATTCCCGGGACTCCCGCGATGACCACCACCGTCCGCCCCCCGACCGAAGCCATCGCCCGCATCGCGTCGCTCGAGAAGGCGACCCGCGGCCCTAAGGACAAACGCAGGCTGGCGGTCCTGGCGTTCTCCGGCGGGCTGGACACCTCGTTCTGCGTCCCGTGGCTTCGCGAGCGCGGGTGGGATGTCATCACCGTCCTGGTCGACACGGGCGGGTTCTCGCCCGACAAAATCCGGGAGATCGAACGGCGCGCGAAGGAGCTGGGCGCGAAACGACACTGCTTCGTGGACGGGCGGAAGGAAATCTACGACCGCCTGATCAGTCACTGCATCCGCGCGAACGGCGCCTACCAGCAGATGTACCCGGTCATGTGCGCCGACCGGTACCTGATCGTGGAAAAGTCCGTCGAACACGCGAAACGCTTCGGAGCCGAGGCGGTCGCCCACGGATGCACCGGAATGGGCAACGACCAGGTCCGGTTCGACGTCACCCTGCGGGCGCTCGGATGCGAGACGATCCTCGCGCCGATCCGCGATTTCCAGGCGCTGGGCGGCGGCCCGGTCCGAGACCGGGAGCGCGCCTACCTCGAGGAACGAGGGTTCAAGGTCGAAAAGCGCCACTCGCGCTACTCCGTGAACCAGAACGTCTTCGGGGTGACGATTTCGGGAAGCGAGATTGACCGCCGCGAGGAGCCCGCGGACGACGCGTGGACGCTGACGGCGTCGCCGGAGCGGACCCCTGCGGCCGGGGAGCGGGTGACGCTGGGGTTCGAGGGGGGGGTGCCGGTCGCGCTGGACGGGAAGCGGCTGCACGGGACGGAGATCCTGAAGAAGCTGAACGCGACGGCGGGCCGGCACGGTGTGGGGCGGTTCCTCTACACGGGGGACTGCGTGATCGGGATCAAGGGGCGGATCGCCTTCGAGTGCCCGGGGCTGCACACGGTGATGGTGGCGCACCGCGCGCTGGAGGAGGCGACGCTGTCGAAGGAGCAGAACCAGTTCAAGGATGTGATCGGGAAGAAGTGGACGGAGCTGGCGTACAACGGGCTGTTCCTGGACCCGCTGGCGCGGAATCTCGAGGGGATGCTGCGGGAAATGCAGGCGCACGTGACGGGGGTGGTGACGGTCAAGCTGCACCGCGGGACGGCGCTGCCGGTCCGGTATGCGTCGGTCCACGAGATCAGCCAGAAAGGGACGCTGTACGCGCAGAGTTCGAGCTGGACCCCGGACGAGGCGGCGGCGTTCGTGAAGCTGTTCGGGATGTCCACGGTCACGGCCGCGCGGCGCGGCCCGGCTCCCCGGCGGTAATCCCGCGGGCCGCCCCGCACCTTCACCAGGAGAGACTCCCCTGCCCGACAAATTCCTGCCCTGGCACCCGCCCGAGGGGCTCGCGCGCGGCGCGGAGCCCGGCCCCGGGTCCGGCAAGCCCGCCCGGCCGAAGATGGAAAACTACGAGTTCATCATCAATTTCTTCCGGTCGATCGGCGCGACCAAGGAGGCGAACATGTACCTTCGCCTCTTCAAGCGCGGCAATCCCTCGCGGTTCGCGGTGATCAAGGTGGGCGGGAAGACGCTCACGAATTCGCTTCCGGTGCTCTCGGGCGACCTCGCCTACCTCACGAACCTCGACCTGTTTCCGGTGGTGGTGCACGGGGGCGGGCCCCAGATCGACCGCGAGCTGGACGTGCGGCGGATCGAGTTCACGAAGAAGGACGGGCTCCGGGTGACGTCGAAGGACGCGGTCGAGGTGATCCGCGAGGTGCTGGAAGGCGAGAACCGCAAGGCGGTGGACGCGATCCGGCTGCAGGGCGGGGACGCCGAGGGGATCCGCAACGCGGTCAGCGCTTCGCCCCACGCCGACCGGGACCTGGGGTACGTGGGGGAGGTGACGGGGATCGACCTCAAGCCGGTCTTCCGGGCGATCCGGATGGACCGCGTGCCGGTGATCTCGCCGGTCGGGTTCGACAAGACGGGGCAGGCGTACAACGTCAACGCGGACGTGGTGGCGCGGTCGCTGGTGATGGCGCTCAAACCGAAGAAGTTCATCCTGCTGACGGACGAGGGCGGGGTGCGCGACCCGGAGGGGCGGATCATCCCGTTCATCAACCTCACGACCGACCTCGGACCGATGATCGAGCGCGGGGACGTGTCGGGGGGGATGGCGCTCAAGCTCCGGGAGATCAAGCAGCTGCTGGAGGATCTCCCGACGACGATGTTCGTGACGATCACGAGCCCGCACTCGCTCATCAAGGAGCTGTTCACGGTCAAGGGGTCGGGGACGTTCATCAAGCTGGGAAGCGAGATCGAGATTCACAATTCCTGGCGCGGGGTGAACCGGGACCGGGTGCGGAGCCTGGTCGAGGCGTCGTTCGGGCGGAAGCTGGTGCGGGACTATTTCAAGCGGCCGGTGACGTCGATCCTCCTCGACCCGAAGTACCGGGCGATCGCGATCATGCGGAAGGTCGCGGGGATGGACTACCTGGACAAGTTCGCGGTGCGCCGCGAGGCGCAGGGAGAGGGGCTCGGGCGGGACATCTGGCTGGCGATGCTGCAGAAGTACCCGAAGATCTTCTGGCGGTCGCGCGCCGGGAACCCGATCAACACCTGGTACTTCGAGCAGTCGACGGGGGCGCGCAAGTTCCCGGACTGGACCGTGTTCTGGATCGGCATGGACGACGTCCGGATCCGCGCGGCGATCCGGGCGGCGCTGGCGCTGCCGCCGACGCTCGTGGGGGCGGGGAAATGACCGCGAGGCTTCAAATCCGGCGTCCCGGCCCTTAGAGTCCACCCATGCCCCCGCGCAAAACCGTCGCCGTCCTCGGCGCTTCCGGCTACGCCGGCCTCGAGCTCGCGCGCCTGCTGCGCGGGCATGCGGGGGTCGAGGTCGTGGCGCTGCAGTCGGAGAGTTCCGCGGGGCAGCCGGTCCGGTCGATCGCCCCCGACTGGCCGGGGGAGGAGGCCTTTTCCAGGGAGACTCCCGAGGGGCTGGCGAAGCTGGGGCTCGACCTTGTTTTTTTTGCGACGGGCGACGGGATCGCGCGGTCGCTCGCCCCGGCGTTCACGAAGTCGAAAGTCGTCGACCTGTCGCGCGACTGGCGCGCCGACTGGGTCTACGGCCTCCCCGAGATGTTCCGGGGCCGGATCATCGAGGCCGACGCGATCGCCAACCCGGGGTGCTACGCGACGGCCTGCGCGCTCGCCGCGTGGCCGCTGGTCCGCGAGGGGCTGGTCGAGCGCGTCGTGTTCGACGGCAAGAGCGGGTACTCCGGGGCGGGACGCCGGCCGAACGAACGGAACAACCCCGAGGCACTCTCCGAAAACGTGCTCCCCTACCACCTCTCGAAACACGCGCACGTCGCGGAGATCGAAAAGGCCCTCGGGATGCGCGTTCACTTCACGCCGCACGTCGTCGACGCCTTCCGCGGCATGCTCGTCACGGCGCACATGTTCGTCCGCGGATCCGGGGACTTCCGCGAGTTCTACCGCGACGCCTACAGCGCCGAGCCGGTGGTGCGCGTCCAGGACAAGCCCCCCGACTTCCGCGACGTGCGCGGATCCGACCGCGCCGTGATCGGCGGCTTCGAGGAGGACGGCCGCGGCCGCCTCGTCGTCGTCTGCGCGATCGACAACCTCGGCAAGGGCGCGGCGGGCCAGGCGGTCCAGAACATGAACCTCCTCCTCGGTTTCCCCGAAACCCAGGGGCTCCGGGTCTGATGGGGCGCCTCTGGGACAAAGGACAGTCGATCGACGCTCTCACGCAGCGCTACTGCGCGGGAATCGACTGGCGCCTCGACCAGGATCTCCTCCCGTTCGACATCCAGGCCAGCGCCGGGCATGCGAAAGGGCTCGCGGAACTCGGCGTCCTCTCCCGGAAGGATCTGTCGAAGCTCCGGAAGGCGCTCGCAGAGCTGACCTCGCGCTGGGAGGCCGGAACCTTCCGGACCACCGAGGAGGACGAGGACGGTCACACCGCGATCGAGCTCGCCCTGACCCGGTCGCTCGGCGACCTCGGAAAGAAGATCCACACCGCACGGTCCCGGAACGACCAGGTCGGCGCCGCCCTCCGCCTCTACGCCCTCGACCGCCTCGGTGCCGTCTCCGACGCCGCCCTCGACCTCGCCCAAGCCTGCCTCCAGCTCGCCCGGCACTGGGAGAAAGTCCCGATGCCCGGCTACTCCCATACCCGGCGCGCCATGCTCTCCTCCGCCGGCACCTGGGCCGGCGCCTTCGCCGACCAGCTCGCCGACGACCTCGCCCTCCTCGCCGCCGGATACGCCCTCGCCGACCGCTCGCCGCTGGGAAGCGCCGCCGGGTACGGCGTCCCGCTTCCCATCGACCGCGAGAGCGTCGCCGCCGCCGCGGGATTCTCCGGGATCCAGGACAACGTCCTCGCCGTCCAGAACGCGCGCGGCCGGATCGAGGCGGTGATCCTCTCCGCGCTCTCCTACCTCATGCTGACGGTCAATCGCTTCTGCAACGACATCGTCTGGTTCAGCTCGGAGGAATTCGGGTTCTTCGTCCTGCCGGCGCGGTTCACGACGGGAAGTTCGATCATGCCGCAGAAGAAGAACCCGGACGTGTTCGAGCTGTCGCGCGGGGCCTACGCGTTCGTCTCCGCCTGCGAACACCAGGTGCGCGAGACGCTCCTGTCGCTTCCCAGCGGCTACAACCGCGACACGCAACTGACGAAGGAGCCGTTCATGCGCGGGATGGCGCACGCGCACGCGACGCTGGCGGTGCTGGCGCACGTGGTGCCGCACCTGGAGGTGGACGAGAAGCGGTGCCGTGCGGCGTGCACGGCGGACCTGTTCGCGACGGACGAGGCGCTGCGGCGGGTTTCGGCGGGGGTTCCGTGGCGGGATGCCTACCGGCAGGTGGCGGAGCAGGCGGGGACGTGGAAGGTGCCGGACCTGGACGTGGCACTCCGGCTCCGGTCGCACGCGGGGGGGCCCGGCAACCTGCAGCTCGGAAAACTCGCGGGACGGCTCGCGCGACTGCGGCGCGAGTGGGCGCGGCGGTAGGCCGGTCCTACTTCCAGACCTCGCCGTAATAACGGTCGGCCCACTGCAGCCCGTCCTCGAGCCCGCGCTGTAACGACCCTCCCTTGACCAGCGGATTCCCGGGGACCTTCAGAACCGCGTGGTCGTACATTCGCGCCAGCGCGCGCGCGACCCGCGCCGCGTGCCGGTGCATCTCCGGGAGGGACATCTCCGCCCCGTCGACGACCGTGCCGACCGCATCGAGCGCCCCGGCCGCGTGGAGATACCACGCGGCGATCCTGCCTGAGAAATAGGAGATCGCGTGGTGCTGCCCCGTCCAGGGCTTCGGCGCCGCCTTCGAGATGAGCCAGTCGGCCAGCGTGGAACCGTACAGTCCGTCGCTCATCCGCGGCCAGCACTCCCCCGTCTCCGGCGAGATTTCCACCCAGGCCTCGACCGGCCCCTCCTCGGCCACGACGGGAAAGAGCGGGACCATCACGACCACCCCCGGCCTCTCCACCAGCACCTCGCCGATCAGCCGCCGGGAGCGCGCCCCGAGGGGGAGCCCCGGGAGGACGGCCGCCGCGTTCCCGGCCTCGATCCACGCAAACGTCTCGCTCCGCGCCTCCGGCTCCATCACGACCCGGATCGGAAAGGCGTCCGCCGCGCGGAAGTCGAGCGTCGCGGACCACGGCGCGTACCCGGGAGCCGAAGCCCGGACCTCGAACTCCCGGTAGGGCTGGCGGACGAGCGGAAGCGAGAAACCGCCGTCGGGCCAGCTGGAGGTTTCCGAGGATGTGCCGACGATCGCGACCCGGGCGTCGTCGACGCCGCGTCCGGAGTGGGCGTCCGTGACGGTGCCGGGGATGACGGTCTGGATGCAGTCGCCGTCCCGGAAAAAGACGGGGTATTCGGGATCGTCGAGCAGCGTCCACCGCGAAATCACGAACCCGTCCTTCGGGTCCTTCAGGATCGGGGACTTCCACGCCTCCGGTTTCGGGGCGTTGTTCTTTTCCCAGTCCCCCTCGATCGTGATCACCGGGACCTGGAACTCGCGGTTGTTCAGGGTCAGTTTCATCTTCCAGGCCGCGGTTTCCCAGTACGTGATGGGGTCGCTGTCCACGCCCTCCTGGTTCCGGTAACGCAGCGTGGTCTTCCCGGCGGACTTCAGTTCCCGGTAGGCCGCGCGGCTGATCCCGTCCCACATCCTCCCTTTGTGAAAGGCGCGGTTCCCGTGAAGCCAGAGCGTGAGGACGCGGGCGTTTTCGAGCTCCTCCTGGTCGATCGTCCAGCTCCCGCGCAGGACCGACTCGTGGAATTTCCCGGCGATGTCATCCCAGTAGTCCACGGTTTCGACGTCGAGGCCCGGCTCGAGGCGCAGGAACTGGCGCTCGAAAACGAGGGAGCTTTCCGCGCCGCCGTAGGAGAAGACGCGCGCCCCGTCGTACCAGCGGCGGCCGACCGGCTCCCGGCAGCCCACCACCAGCGGGCGCCCCGCCGTGTCGCCCACCCGCTCCAGCACCGCCG
>JABWAY010000067.1 GCA_013360825.1 Candidatus Brocadiia bacterium
GGGCACCGGCGGCCTCGGGGACCCGCCCACCGGCGTCTGCGCCCCGCCCGTCCCCGTCGCGGACAGCGGAGGCACGCTCCCCTGACCGCTCGTCGCCTTCCCGTAGTCCCGGTTCAGCCTCTCCAGCACCAGCTTCGAAATCCCCTTCAACGTCGCCAGCACCCCCTCGCCCTTCACCGCCACCGCCTCAAAGACGGGGAGCTTCCACTTGTTCATCTTCTCGTTCATCTCGTCGATCGTCAGGGCGTTCGGCAGGTCGCGCTTGTTGTACTGGAGCACGAACGGCGTCTCCCCCGCGGCCATCCCGTGCGCTTCCATGTTCTCGACGAGATTCTGAAGCGACTCCAGGTTCTCCTGCATCTTGCTGGGGTTGGAGTCGGCGACGAAGACGACGCCGTCGGCCCCCTGGAGGACGAGCTTGCGGGTCGAGTTGTAGTAGACCTGACCCGGCACGGTGTAGAGCTGGAACTTCGTCCGCATGCCCGCGACTTCGCCGAGATCGAGAGGGAGGAAGTCGAAGAACAGGGTCCGGTCGCCCTCGGTGGCGATGGAGGTCATCTTGCCTTTCGACCCCTGCGGCGCCTTCTGGTGAACGATCTCCAGGTTGGTGGTCTTTCCGGACAGACCGGGACCGTAGTAGACGATCTTGCAGTTGACTTCTCTGCGGGCGAAATTGATCTGGACCATGTGTTCGCGGTGTCTCCTACGTCCGAATCTGACCCATCTGGCGGATTCTGTAGGCCGCGCCCGAAATCGCAATCAGGGTCACGTCCATGTTGATGCGCTGGTCGAGGATCACGACAAGATAAGCGATGCCGATGTCGATGAACACCATCTTCCCGAACCCGGCTTCCAGCACGAACTTGGAGAGGTTCGGCTGGCCGATCCGGTTGAGCTGGCTGTTGGTCGACTGGATGGCGCCCGAGGCGACCGCGGCGACGACCTCGTCCGAGAGGCCGGTCGTGAGATCGGAGGCCACCACGATGCCGTCCTGGGTGACCACCATGCTCCCTTTGACGCCGACTTCCTGGTTCAGCTCGCTCAGGATCTCTTTCATGGCACCTCAGTGGGTTGATCGCACACTCTATCATGCCCGCACCGCCGAATGCACGGAACCTCTTCGGGGCTCAGGCCTTCAGGACGGAGTCGATGAAGGAGTTCATGGCATTGCGGATCACCTCGTCCCGCGTCGACTTCGTCGTGATCACGGCGATGACATGCCCCCCGGCCTCGGTCATGTGGAGCCGCATTCCCGGCGCCTCCAGGATCCCGCGCTTGAACGACCCGATGTCCATCCGGCGGCTGGAATCCTCGCTGACGGCGTAAATCGCGTGGACGACCTCGGCCAGCTCGGCGGCCGATCCCTGCTGCACCAGACTGCCCACCACCTTTCCCCCCTGGTCCATCACCAGCGCCGCCCGGACGCCGTCCACCCGCTTGAAGTCCGCAACCCGCTGCCCGGCCAGCGCCTCGTCGACCCGCGCCGCCAGCGAAGCCTTCGTTGCCTCGGCCGGAAAAGCGTCCGCCAGCGACTTGTTCTCGGGGGTCGGGCCGCTGCTCCTCTCCACGGTCTTGAACAGGTCCTCCAGGTCGGTGCCGAGCGGGGGAAGGCCCTGGAGCCGCCCGATCAGGCTGCTCGCCGACGCGTCCTCGGGTGCGAAGCGCATGATCGCATTCAGCGGGATCATCGCCCGGTCGTAGGCCCCCACCTCCGTCAGCAGGCGCGTCAGCGTGGCCAGCGCCTTGTAGTTCATCGGGTTCGCCCGCGTCGCCGCCTCCAGGTGCTCCACGCATTTCAACCCGTCCGACGCCAGCCGCCCGGACTGGTACCGCGCCAGCCGGATCCACCCGTTGATCAGGTGCAGATCCTCGTCGTCCGGAAATCGCGACAGACCGTCCGCCCCGAGTTCCAGCGCCCGGTTCAGGTCGTTCATCTCCTTCATGTACAGCTCCGAGAGCCGGACGAACGTCTGCGCGGTCGGCCGCGTCTCCAGTTCCTTGTGGAGCTTGTTCAGCGCGTTCTGGTTGTGCAGCCGCATCACCCGCACGTGCATGTCCCGGATCGCGGGGGAGTCGGGAAACCGGTCGATCGCCCGCCGCGCCGTCTCGACCGCATTGTTCACTTCGCCCTGCTGCTGGTACTTGTCCACCAGCGTGCAGATCGCCGCCGGGGTCATGTTCCGGCGGACCTCCGCCTCGAGCTTTTCCAGCTCCCTGCGGCGGTTCCACGGAAGCCAGGAGAACCATCCCATGCTCAGCGCTCCACGGCGTAGAGGTACTTGTCGGTCGAGCCGAACACCACGAAGTTGCGGCCCGACTGAGACGCGAGGACGGGGGACCCGTTGACGGCACCTTCGCAGGCGAAGCGCCAGCGCGCCTCGCCCGTCTTCTGCGAGACGGCGTACAGACAGCCGTCTTCGGCTCCGAAGTACACCGTTTCGTCCCCCACGACCGGTGTTCCCCTGATGGCCTTGTCCTTGGTGATCAGGAACGGCGAGTCCCAGGCTTCCTTCCGCTGGCGCAGGTCGACGGCGAAGAGCGATCCGCTGCTGCCGAACCAGGCGATGTCTCCGCTGACGCAGACGCCGCTGGTCAGGGAGGGCTTGCCGCTAGGATATTTCCACTCCGTGCGGCCATCAAGCGAGATGAGGTAGAGGCCGCCGTCCTCGCAGCAGACCACGAGGAGCGAGTTCCAGGATGCGATCGCGCCCACCGGCGCGCCGCCGAGCGGCACGGACCAGGTTTCCCGCCCCGTTGCAAGATCGGCCGCCCGCACCTTGCCGTCCGCGCTGCCGAAGTAGACCCGGTCGCGGGAGACCCACGGGCGCCCCCGGACGGGTTTCGGGGTCGCCGCGGTCCACTGAACGGTTCCGGAGACGGTCTGAAGGGCGTAGAGTTTTCCGTCGTCGCACCCGACGAGCACAAGCGCGTCGTTGTCGGTGACGACCGGGGTGCCCTGCACCGCGCCGCCGGTCTCCGACTTCCACTTTTCCCGGCCCGTCCGCGCATCCAGGCACACGACGCGGCTGTCCGCCGTGCCGAAGTAGAGCCGTCCCTCCTTCGAGGCGGGAGAGGCGTGCAGCGGGGAGGCCCCGGTCGCCTCGTACGGCGAGGGCCAGATCTTTGCCTGCGGATTGGCGACGTCGAAGGCATGCACGCGCCCGTCCGCGGTCGCCGCGATGACGCGGCCGCCGTCGAGGCACGGCGTCCCCTCCACCGCGCCGCCCAGCATCTGCCTCCAGGCATGCTGCTTGGTCAGTTCGACCGGGACGATCGGCGTGCCGGGCTGCAGCGCCTGGGTGCGGTCCGCGAAGGTCGGGAGCCTGAGCACGACCTCGCCGGGCTGCTCCACGGGAGGAAGGTCGACGCGGCACGGCGCCGTCCCGATCACGTCCCCGTTGAGCAGCACCTGGGCGCCCGGCGGCGTCGTCTGGATCCAGTAGGGGAGCCTGGACGCGATCGCCTGCGGGGACTTCGGGACCTGGCGGATCATCTCGCGGACCCGGTTGTGCGCCAGCTCGATCCGGTTCTGCTGCAGCGCCTCCTCCACCTGCACGCCCAGGGCGGCCGCCTTCCGGAGGTATTCCTCGATGCGCCGGACCGCGCCGCCGGATTCCTCCGCCAGCGCCCGGCTCCCGCGCTCCTCGGCCCACTGCTGGACTCCCTGCCAGACCTTCAGGGCCTCGGGCATGTTCGGCTTCGGTCCGTCCTCGAGACTCCGCGCCCGCGCCATCTGGTCCCGCTGCTCCTTCTCCGCCGCCAGCTCCGCCGCGCGGCGCTCCTCGACCTTCCGCTTGTCCAGGTCCTGCCCGGCCGAGCGCAGCCGCTCCACCTCCTTCAGCGCGTCCGCGACCCGCCCGGACACCAGACTCCACCCGTGCCGCCGGTCCATCTCCCGGTACTTCTCCGCAGCCTGCTCCCACTTCTTCTCCACGATGAACGCCTGCGCCTCCCGGTCGATCTCCCGCCAGGTCCGGCGCGCCTGCACCTCGTTCCAGCCGAGCACGAGGAGCAGCAGCCCCCCCACGCCGATCCCCGTCCAGGTCGCGGTTCTCATGAGGCGGCGCTTCTTCTCCGCGGCCCTCTCCCCGACGATGCGTTCGATTTTGAAGCGGATATCGGTGCGGTTGGGGAGGACCTGGAGGACTTTGCGGGCGAGGGCGTCGACGTCCGCGTGGCCGCTCGGCAGGTGGTCGATTGCGGAGGTGAGATGGCGGCCGCAGCCGTCGGCGTCTCCGAGATCATGGCAGAGGGCGGCGGTCCGGAGCCGGATCTCGGTGTCCGCAGGCCGGAAGACGGCGAGCGCCTCGCCGACCTCCCGCGCGTTCGCGTGGTCCCCGGCCGCCATGAGGACCGGGAAGATCTTCTCGCCGAGCCGCGCGGCGTCCTGGTTCATGCGGAGATCGCGCAGGAGCCTGAACGCGGCGAACGAGACGGCGGGGTCGTCCGGCCGGCACTCGAGCGCCTGGCGGAATCCCTGGAGCGCCTCCTCGCGGTGACCGCGGTTCTCCCAGATGCGCGCCATCTCCGCGTAACAGGTGAAGGCCTCGTCCTCCAGCCCTTCCTGCCGGAGAAGGAGCGCCAGCTCCTGCTGCGGGACCAGGTTCTCGTGGTCGAGATCCACGGCACATTTCAGGATCCGGATTCCGCGTTTCCGGTCGCCTCCCGCGGCGAGTTTCCGCCCCATCGCCAGGAGCTCCTCCTGGGGCAGCCGGCGGATCCCCTGCTGCGTCAGGAGCGTGTAGAGGGCCTTGCAGGCGGCGAAGCGGCTGAGGCCGGACTCCTCGACGATCTGGTCGACGGTGCGGGTGGCGTCGGTGAGCCGGCCGATCACCTTGAGCGAGGGGTCCTCGGCCGCGTTGACCAGCGCGGCGCCGGTCTTCGTCAGGACGAAGATCTCATTCGCGCTGGGGATCGCCTGGTTGATCAGCGACCACTCGTCGATGCGGCGGCTGGCCTCGAACAGGAGGGCGTTCACATCGAACTTCAGGGATGTGACCGGCTTGTCCGCGTCCATGAGCTCGGGCGTCGGCGGGCCGTCGATGAACTCGAACGCGGCCTTCTTCCAGCTGAACAGGTCGAAGATCTCGTCCTCGATCTGCGATCGGATGAGCCCCTGGATGTCCTCGATCGTGGCGATTCCCCGGTCGACGACGATTTCGCCGAGGCGCTTTCCCGTCCCCTTCTGCGCCGCGAGGAGTTCCTTGAGCTGGTCGGGGGAGATTTTTCCGGCCTTCAGGAGGTGGTCGCCGAGCCGGAGTCCTTTGCGCGACCCCATGGAGAGCAGCGAGAGTCCTTCGCGGCCGAAGTAGATGCATTTCCGGCTCTCGCCGTCGCCGACGACGAGGGTCCCCTCCTTTTGGGAGTTGGCGAGGGTCTGGAATATGTCGGCGAGACCGAGTGTGGACAGGTCTCCCCTGAATCCGCCCACGACGCCTCCAGATCCGGAGAAACACCCCGCTGAGCGACCGGCCGTCAGACGTAAGTGCTTCTTCTACATGAATCTAGGGCGCGAGTCAAGCGGCCCGGAATGCACGGCCGACCAGGGCCGAGGCACAAACTTTTTGCGGAAGCGCGAATTTCCGGGTACGGTTGAGCCGTGGACTTCACCGGGGACGGGACATGGCCGACACGAAACGAATCCCTTACATCGTCAAAGATGGCGTCCTGAGACTCCAGGGGACGCTCAAATACAACGACCGCGAGCTCCGGCTCGCGTGCATGATGCTCATCCAGGGACCTCACCCCGTCGTGACCATGGACCTGTCGGGCGTGCCGAGCCTGTGCAGCCCCGAGATCCAGTTCATCGCCAAGATGGCGGACAGCGCCCGGGAGCGGGGGAAGGTGATGAAGATCCGATTGTCATCCACCGCGCACGCCATCGTCCGCGATCTTGAACTCGGCGGCATCATCCAGGTCGAGGAGGTCGATGCCCGCGCGCTTCCGGGACCTCCCCCCCCGCCGGTCAAGGCCTGAACCCGGGGGGCGCCCCCACACCTTTCTTCCCGCGAGGACTCTCTCCCATGCCCCGTCGAACCCGCCCCGCCACCGCCGACCGCTTCGCCACCCTCGCCATCCACGCCGGACAGGCCCCGGACCCGACGACGGGGGCGATCATGACCCCGATTTACGCGACATCCACCTATGTGCAGGAAAAGCCCGGGGTGCACAAGGGGTACGACTACTCGCGCACGAACAATCCGACGCGGGCCGCGCTGGAAAGCAACCTCGCCGCGCTCGAGGGAGCCCGGTACGGGCTGGCGTTCTCCAGCGGCTGCGGGGCGGCGGACACGCTTCTGGGGGGGCTGCTGAAGACGGGGGACCATGTCGTCAGCGGGAGCGACGTCTACGGCGGGACCTACCGGCTGTTCACACGGGTGTTCCGGAAATTCGGCGTGGATTTCACGTTTGTGGACACCTCGGTGCCGGGGGCGATCGAGGGGGCGTGGCGGCCGGCGACCCGTCTGCTCTGGCTCGAATCCCCGTCGAACCCCCTTCTCAAGATCACCGACCTCCGGGCGGCCTGCGGATTCGCGCGGAAGCACGGTGCGGTCAGCGTGGTGGACAACACGTTTGCGACGCCGGTGCTGCAGCAGCCACTGTCGCTGGGGGCGTCGGTGGTCCTCCACTCGACGACGAAATATCTGGGGGGACATTCGGACACGGTCGGCGGGGCGCTTCTGATGAACGACCGTGCGCTCTGGAAGGAGCTCAAGTATTTCCAGAATGCGATCGGCGCGATTCCCGGGCCGTTCGACAGCTGGCTGGTGCTGCGGGGGACGAAGACGGTCCACGTCCGGGTCGAGCGCGCCTGCGAGAATGCGCGCCGGATCGCGGCCTGGCTCTCGCGCAGGCCCGAGGTGACGCGCATCCACTACCCGGGTCTCCGGTCGGATGCGGGGCATGCGGTCGCGAAGAAGCAGATGAAGGATTTCGGGGCGATGATCTCGTTCGACATGCGCGGGACGCTCGCGCGGAGCGTCCGGTTCATCAGTTCCACGAGGCTCTTTGCGCTCGCCGAGTCCCTGGGCGGCGTGGAGTCCCTGATCGAGCACCCGGCGTCGATGACGCACGGGTCGATCCCCCGGGAGGAGCGGCTGAAGTCCGGGCTGACGGACGGGCTGGTGCGGCTGAGCGTGGGGATCGAGGACGTGCGCGACCTGGTCGCGGACCTGGAGCAGGCGCTGAAGCGATAGGGCCTGTGCGCGGCTGTCCGCCTCAGAGCATCGCGGCGCTGGCCACCGTGTAGAGCAGGTCGTAGCGCGTGATGATGCTGTACCCGCCGCCGGGCTGGCGGACCAGGACGGCGGGGACGTCGCGGGTGATCGTGGCCGCGACCTGGTCGAGCGGCGTCTCCGGCATGATCACCGGGAACGGCGGGCCCATCACCTCCCGCACGAGGAGCTTCTTCAGGTCCTTGCCCATCATCAGCAGGTCGAGCACCTTTTCCTCCACGATCGACCCCACGACCGCGGTCTCCTCGAAGACGGGGAGCTGCCCGATCTCGGTCTCCTTCATCCGGTGGACCGCGTCCAGCATCGACTCGTTCGGGGAGGCTCCGACCATGGCGCGTGCGCCGAGTTTCTTGGAAGCGATCTCGCGGGCGGTGAGGCGGACGGGGGGGTCGAGGAAGAGGTTTTCGCGCATCCAGGCGTCGTTGTAGACCTTGCCGAGGTTGCGGGTGCCGGTGTCGGGGAGGAGGACGACGACGACGGCCTCGCGGGGGAGATTGCGGGCGTACTCGAGCGCGGCCCAGACGGCCGAGCCCGAGCTGCCGCCGGCGAAGATTCCCTCCTCCCGGGTCAGGCGGCGCGCGGTCAGGAACGCCTCCTTGTCGGGGACCTGGACGACCTCGTCGAGGACGGAGAAGTCCATGTTCGCGGGGAAGATGTCCTCGCCGATGCCCTCGGTCTTGTAGGTGTGGGCGGTGCCGACGGTGCCGGTCCTGAAGTACTGGTGGTAGAGAGAGCCGATGGGGTCGGCGCCGACGACCTTGACCGATGCTTTTTTTTCCTTCAGGTAGCGCCCGACCCCGCTGATCGTGCCGCCGGTCCCCATGCCCGCCACGAAGACGTCCACCTTGCCGTCCGTGTCCTTCCAGATCTCCGGCCCCGTCGTCTGGTAGTGGGTCTTCTGGTTCTCCAGATTCTCGTACTGGTTCGGGTAGTACGAATTCGGGATCTCCTCGGACAGGCGCTTCGCCACCGAGTAGTAGGACCGCGGGTCCTCCGGCGCCACCGCCGTCGGGCAGACGATCACCTCCGCGCCGAACGCCTTCAGGAGGTCGATCTTCTCGCGCGACTGCTTGTCGGTGATGGTGAATATCGCCTTGTATCCGCGGAGCGCCGCGGTGATGGCCAGCCCGACGCCCGTGTTGCCGCTCGTCCCCTCGATGATCGTCCCCCCGGGTTTGAGCTTTCCCGTCCTCTCCGCTTCGTACACCATCCGGATCCCGATGCGGTCCTTCACGCTCCCGCCCGGGTTCATGAATTCGCATTTCGTGAGGATCGTGCATCGGACCCCCGCGGCGACCCGGTTGAGACGGACCATCGGGGTGCTGCCGATGACGGACAGGATGTTCTCATGCCACATGCCGCGACTCCGGGTTGGGGACCGTGCGGGGATTCTACGGGGGCGGCGCGACGGACCCGAACAAAAGCGTCGTCGGGAGGCGCGGGTTTCGAAGAGAGTTGTCACGCGAAGCGGCGCTGACTAGCATGAACCGTTTCATGGACCAGCGCGAACAGCTGCTCAAGCTCAACCAGATCGGGATTGCGCTCTCGAACGAACGGAATCTCGGGGCGCTGCTCGACCTGATCCTCCACGAAGCGCGGAACTTCACGCGCGCCGAGGCGGGGACGCTGTTCACGCGGCACGGGGAGCACCTGAAGTTCGAGGTGGCGCACAACGACGTGCTGTCGGAGAAGCTGGGGCGCGGGAATACGGCGCGGCACATCCGGGACACGCTGATCCCGATCACGAAGCAGTCGCTGGCGGGGTACACGGCGGCGACAGGCGAGGTGCTGAACATCCCGGATGCGTACGCCATCCCCGCGGAGTCGGAGTACCGGTTCAACGACGAATACGACCGCCGCAACGGGTTCCGGACGCAGTCCCTGCTCGTGGTCCCGATGAAGTCCGTGCAGGACGAGGTGATCGGCGTGCTGCAGCTGCTGAACGCGCGCGACGAGGGCGGGAAGATCGTCCCGTTCGACCGGCGGTTCGAGATGCTGGTGCTCTCGCTGGCCTCGCAGGCGGCCGTGGCGTACCGGAACGCCTGCCTGACGCAGGAGATCAAGCAGGCGTACCTGGACACGATCCTGCGGCTTTCGATCGCCGCCGAGTACCGCGACACGGACACCGCGGTGCACATCCGCCGCATGAGCCTCTACTCGGCCGCGATCGCCGAGGCGATGCCGCTCCCCGCGGACGAGGTCGAGCAGATCCTCTTCGCAAGCCCGATGCACGACATCGGGAAGATCGGCGTCAGCGACCGGATCCTGCAGAAGCCCGGGAAGCTGACGGAAGAGGAGTTCGCGGAGATGAAGAAGCACACGACGATCGGGGCCGCGATTCTCGACGGGGCGGAGGCGCCGGTGCTGAAGCTGTCCTGCGAGATCGCCCTCGCGCACCATGAGAAGTGGGACGGGAGCGGGTATCCGGCCGGGGTGAAAGGCGCCGATATCCCGCTCCCGGGAAGAATCGTGGCCGTGGCGGACGTCTTCGACGCCCTGGCGAGCGCCCGCTGCTACAAGCCCGCGATGCCCTTCGAAAAGGCCGTGGCGATCGTCGAGGAGGGCGCAGGGAAGCATTTCGACCCGGACTGCGTCGCCGCCTTCCGCCGCGCGCTCCCGAAGATCCGCCAGATCTACGACGAGTACCGGGACGAGGCCGCGGGGATGCTGAAGCTGTCCGCCGCCGCACCGTTCCCGGCGCGATAGGGGGGCGGATGGCGGCGAACGTTCCGGACTGGGCGCCTTCCTTCGAAGAGCCCCTCTACAGGGAGTTCATCGGAGCCGTTTTCCGCGAGATGGAGGCGCGCGGGCAGAAGGCGGTCGAGACGCTCGACGGCGTGCGCTTCCGGGGCAAGATCCGGCGGCTGGGGCCGCTGGCGGAGGTCTGCCGGTTCATGCCGGTGGCGCAATGGAAGCGGGCGGTGGGGGCGTATTTCGACCGGGTCGAGAGGGCGGACGCGGCGCTGCAGGAGTATCTCGGGCGGGCGGACCTGGCCGACACGCGCGCGAAGCTGCGGATCCGCATGGCCTCGGAGCGGTCGGTGACGGAGGCGGGGGCGGACCTCTGTTCGAAGCCGGTCGCGCCGGGGCTGGTGGCGACGCTCGTGCTGGGGACCGAGGCCGGGGCGGCTCCGGTCACGGCGGCGATGGCGGAGGGGTGGGGGGTCCCGACCGAGGCGCTGTTCGAGGGCGCGCGGGCAAACCACAAGCGGCGGAAACCGCGGCGGGAGGGGGAGTCCGCCGCGCAGATACTCGTGGTGGCGGGGGCGGACCTGGATCACGCGACCGAGGTCCTCTTCATGGACCACTATGTCCCCCTCGAGCCGTCCGCGGGGACGCTCCTCATCGTCCCGAACCGCCGGACCCTGGCCTGGCACGAGATCCACGACATGGGGGTCCTGCAGGCGATCGAGACGCTGGTCGTCATCGGCTACCAGATCTTCCAGGAGGGGTCCGAGCCGGTGCTCCCCGTCCTGTACTGGTACCGCCGTCGCCGCTTCGCCATGCTCCCGCTCGAGATCCAGGGCCAGAACGTGCGCTTCATGCCGCCCATCGAATTCGTCGCGGCGCTGAAGAAGATCGGGGTCGACCTGGCCGAGTAGGCGGGGTGCCCGAATCTCCCAAACGCGCGTGGACAGGGTCCGTACATCTGTCCGGAGACTACACCTATTCTCGGGAGGCGTCGCATGCTGCGCTGGACATTCATCACCACGGCCCTGTTGGCAATGCTGGCGGGTACGACTGCGCTGGCGCTGGAGGACGGGAAGCAGGACAAGGAGAAGCTGCGGCAGGAGATCCTCCGGAAGGTGGAGGAGCGGCTGAAGGCCGAGAACAAGCGGGTGATGGACGAGGTGCGGAAGATTCTCGAGGAAGAGCTGAAGCGGATGGACGAGGAGGAGGAGCCGGCGCCGGTGAAGCCTCCGAAGAAGGAGCCGCCGAAGAAAGATCCGCCGAAGAAGGAGCCTCCGAAGAAGAGCGAGCCTGGGTACATGGGCGTCTACCCGGAGGACATCTCCGCCGAGATGCGGAAGCTGCTGAAGCTGAAGCCGGACCAGGGAGTCCTGATCGCGGGGGTTTCCGAGAACGGACCTGCGGCGAAGGGCGGGCTGAAGGCGAACGACGTGGTGCTCGAGGTGGACGGCGAGCCGGTCGGTTCGGGCGAGGAGCTCCGCGAGGCGATCCAGGAGCACAAGGCAGGGGAGACGGTGGACCTCCTGGTGCTGCGGAAGAAGGAGAAGCTGGAGTTGAGCGTGAAGCTGGCCTCGCGGCAGGCGATCGAGGAGGAGGAGGAAGGCGGGGAGGACGAGGAAGAAGACGAGGAGGAGCCGCCCGCGAAGCCGGCGACGAAGAAGCCCAAGGTGATCTTCGAGCCGCGCGCCGAGTCGCCGAAGTTCGACGAGAAGACGGAGGCGGAGCTCCGCAAGGAGATCGAGCGCTTCCTGGACGAGCACCTCGAGAAGCAACCTGCACCGAAGACCCCGAAACTGCTGATTCCGGGGGAGCGGTTCTTCATCGGGGAGGACGAGGACGGCGAGGACGACGAACCCGCCGGGAAGCCGGGGCGGGAGATGCGCGAGCTCGCAAAGCGGTTCCTGAGGGACCTGCTCGAGAAGCTGGAGGAGGAGCCCGGAGAGGACCCTGAGGAGGAGGAGCCCGGGTTCGGATTCGACGAGGAACTCCGCCGGATGATGGAGAAGTTCGAGGGGCTCCGCGGCGAGGAGATGGAGAAGCTCCAGGAGAAGTTCCAGGAGATGATGGAGAAGCTGAAGGACGAGGACTACCTCCGGGAGCTGATGGAGGGGCTGAACAAGGGTGACCTCCGCGATCAGCTGGAGCGTTTTCTCGGCCAGGGCGGCGGCGGGGAGGACGAGGAGGACCTGACCGATCCGGACGAGGAGGAGGCGCCTGCGCCGAGGCAGCCGCAGCCCGCGCCGAAAGGCGGCGCGTGGCTGGGGGTGCAGCCCGAGGATCTGAGTCCCGAGATGCGCCGGCAGCTCAAGGTCGAATCGGGCGTGCTGGTCCGGGAGGTCGTCGAGGAGAGTCCGGCCGAGGAGGCGGGGCTGAAGGACGGGGACATTCTGCTGGAGATCAACGGCGAGGCGATCGAGGGCCCCGAGGGGCTCCGTGCCGCGCTGGCCGGGCTGAAAGGCGGGACGAAGGCGACGCTCACGATTCTGAGGAAGGGCAAGCGGATCGAGAAGGACGTGACGCTGGCGGCGAAGCGGAAGATCTCGATTCCGTCGAAGGCCGCGCCCGCGACGTTCGACATCGAGGACAAGAAGCCGTCGAAGAAGAAGTCGGGTGCGGGCGACAAGAAGCGGACGGAGGAGTTTCACTTCGCGGTCCTCGACGGGGACGGCCGGACGATCCTGAAGGTGCCGGCGCGGGATGCGGCGAAGCTGATGGAGATGGCGCGGGCGGCGGGGATTCCGCTGCCCGGGCTGGAGGGATCGGCCGGGAAGGGCGCGCTCGGGAAGCTGCTGGGCGACGGCGGGGGTGACGGGAAGAAGAAGGACTCGAAGAAGAGGGCGAAGAAGCCTGGGGCGCAGAAAAAGGACGGGCGGCATGGCGCCGACGAGCTGCACGACCTGTTCCGGAAGTTTCAGGGGCGGGGGGCGGGGGAGTGGCGCGAACTGCTCGAGCGGCACGGGCGGGAGTTCCTGAAGAAAGGCGGGCGGGAGTTTGAGTTCGACGGGAAGCGGCTGGAGCTGGAGAAGCTGTTCCGGGGCCGCGGGCCGCAGGAGGGCCGGCGGATTCTGGAGCGGGTGATTCCGCCCGGGGCGCGGGGCTGGATGGAGCGCTCCGGCGGCCCGGTCTGCCCGCACGGGTGTCCCGAGTGCCGGAAGAAGGAGCAGGGGATGAAGAGGGGCGACGGGGCGCGGAAGGTGGAGCGGAAGGAGTTCCGGATCCCGCCGAAGGGGAAGGACTGGCGGGAGGGGCACGAGTTCGAGTTCGAATTCGAGCTTGAGAAGCCGAAGGCGCCGAAGAAGAAGACGGTGGAACGCGAGTCGGACCGTCGGGGCGCGCCGAAGGCGAAGCCGGCGCCGCGCGGGAAGGGGTCGGTCGAGGAGGAGATGGGGAAGGCCCGGCGCGAGATCGAGAAGGCGCTGAAGGAATTCGGCGGGGACCGGATGCCGGAGGAGCTCCGGGAGGAGCTGAAGGAGCTGTTGAAGGACCTGCAGGAGAAGCAGCCGAAGGGGCGTTCCCGCAAGATGATCGCGGCTTGAGGCGAGGACACGGAGCCGATACCATGGTCACCACCTGCCTGCAACGGATCGAATCCCCTCAAACCCAGCGGGGTATCCGCCGCGTGGACCGTGAAGAAACCGCCCTGATCCGAGCCTGCCAGAACGGCAGCGAGGAGGCATTCCGCGAACTCGTGGAGCGCTACCAGCGGCGGACGTACTGGATCGCCTACAACATGCTGGGGAACTACGACCTGGCGAGCGACATCAGTCAGGAGGCGTTCCTCCGGGTCTACAAGGCGATCAACCGGTTCGATCTCGAGCGGAACTTCTATACCTGGCTGTACCAGATCGTGACGAACCTCTGCATCGATCACATGCGCAAGGAGGGCGGCGCGGGCGGCCGTTCGGCGCGGCTGGACGACGTGGCGGAGCCGCCCGACCCCGATGTGCGCCCGAGCGGGTCGCGGCTGGAGTCGGAGGAGGTGCGGGAGCAGGTTCACGAGGTGCTGCAGGCGCTGGCGCCGAACTACCGGACGGTGCTGGTGCTGCGGGACCTGCAGGGGATGACCTGCGAGGAGATCGCGGAGATCGTCCAGGCGAACAACGCGACGGTGCGGTGGCGCCTGCACATGGCACGGAAGATGTTCAAGGACGCATGGGAAGCCCGCCAGCCGGCGGCGGAGGAGGACTAAGATGGACTGCACCGTGATGAAGAGGACGTTTCCGGCCCTGATGGCGGGAGATCTGCCTGTCGCCGAAACGGCACAGGCGGAGGAGCATCTCCTGCATTGCGAGAGCTGCTCGCGGGAGTTCGAGGCGTACGAGAGCCGGTTCTACATGCAGTACGAGCCCGCCGGGAAGGCGATGGCGGCGGCGTCGAAGGCGGCGCTGCCGGAGCTGCAGGTGGAGAAGTTCCAGGCCGCGCTGAAGGCGCGGCTCCAGGGGGACTGCCCCCGCGTGGAGGGGCTCTTCACGAGATTCCTCGGAAACGAACTGAGCAGGGCGGAGAGCGACGGGGTCGCCGCGCACCTGCAGGGGTGCGAGCCCTGTTCGCGGGCGTTCGAGGCGTACGAGGGGCGGGTCTTCGGGCAGGTCGAGCCGGCCGGGATGGCGCTGGAAGCGGCGGCGAAATGCGCGCCGCCCGAGGGGCCGATGGTCGGGTTCTGGAACCGGATTGCCGCGCGGATCGCGGAAGACCGCCGGCGCGCGTCGTGGCGCCGGATGACATGGGCGCTGAACGCGGCGGCGCTGCTGATCATCGGCGTGTCGCTGTCGTACCTGGTGGCCGGGCAGGCGCCGGT
>JABWAY010000068.1 GCA_013360825.1 Candidatus Brocadiia bacterium
GCGCCGCGCGACAGCGCCTCTGGCGCCGCCGCGGCGAAGTCCGGGGACGGCAGGCAAACGACGAGGGCGATGACGGCCATCGGGGAAGCGTATCACGGTCGCGCCGGCAGGCCTGCGCGGACCGGGCGACGGTCGGCGCAAAAATCTTTTGCGAAAGATCGTTGACGCTCTCACCGTCCGCCCGTACAGTTAGTTAAGTCAATTAACTATTGTGCGGAGCCGGACACACGGCGCGCTCTCTGGAGGCTGGCCATGATCACGGGCAAACATCTCTGGAAACTCTCCCTCTCCTCCGTCGTCGCCGCAGCCGCGACGGGCCTGCTGTTCTCCGGTTGCAGCGGGACCGATGAGAACGGCAACGGAAACGGAAACGGCGGCGGGGCCCCTCCCGCCGCAATCGGCGAGGGGGACGGAAAAACGCTCTTCGCCGCAAACTGCGCCGTCTGCCACGGACCCGAGGGGCGCGGTGACGGAACCGCCTCCTACCTCCTCTGGCCGCGCCCGCGTGATTTCTCGGCCGGCAAATTCAAGATCCGGTCCACAAAAACCGGCGGCCTCCCGACCGACGACGACCTCTTCAACGTCATCAGCAACGGCATGCCCGGCACCTCGATGCCCGCCTGGAGCCACTTTCCGGAAGACGCCCGACGCAGGCTCGTCGCCGTAGTCAAGGCGCTCAGCCAATACAGGGACGCCGACATGGACGCCCCCTTTAATCACTTCGCAAGCAAGGGCGCCGGAGAGGTCGTGACCGTCCCTGCGGAACCGGCCGTGACGGCGGCGACCCTCGCCCGCGGGAAGACGCTGTATGTGGACCAGGGGTGCGTCAAGTGCCACGGGGAGACCGGGCGGGCCGACGGCCCGTCCGCCCGCGATCTGAAGGACGACTGGGAACAGCCGATCCGCCCGAACGACTTCACGCAGGGGATCTTCCGGGGGGGCTCGACCAGCCGGGACATCTACCTCCGGTTCGCGACCGGGATGAGCGGCACCCCGATGCCGGCGTACACGGAAATGCCGGACGCCGATCGCTGGGCGCTCGTGCACTACGTCCTGTCCCTGTCGGGCGAAGGCTCGAAACAGGTCGCCGCAGCCACCCCGACCGGTTCGCTGATCGAGGTGGCGAGCGTCGGGAAGGCCCCGGTCGATCCCGCCGATCCGGCCTGGGACATGGTCAAGCCCGTGACCATCCCCCTCGCTCTGCTCTTCAACCGCTCCACCGCCCCGCGCCTGGCGGACGTCCGGGTCGTGCACGACGGCACGAACGTCGCCTTCCAGATCTCCTGGGAGGACAGCTCGAACCAGAGCGCCGTGCTCCGGGCCGAGGACTTCCGGGACGCCGTGGCGCTGCAGTTCGCGCTGAAGGGGCTGGACACGCCGTTCACGATGGGAAGCGCGGACAAGCCGGTGAACATCTGGCACTGGAAGGCGGACTGGCAGGTCGATCTCGGGCGGTGGCAGGACGTCGAGCAGGCGCACCCCGGGATGGCGGTGGAGATGTACCCGTACGAGAAGGGGGACAGGACGGTCGTGAACAAGGGTGGGAATCCTCCGCCGATGCCGGAACAGGACAAGGCGTTCCAGTCCGGCTGGGCGGCCGGGAACGCGATGTCGAATCCGCAGCGGACCTCCGCCGCCGAGGAGTGCGTGGCGGCCGGGTTCGGGACGCTGACCTCGCTGCCTTCCGACAGGCAGAAGGTGTCCGGCAAGGGCATCTGGAAGGCGGGCCGGTGGACGGTCGTGATGAGCCGGCCGGTCGCAGGCCCGGATGCCTGCTGCGTGACGTTCCGGAAAGGCGTGGAGGTCCCGGTGTCGTTCGCGGTGTGGGACGGCGCCGCCGGAGATCGGGCAGGGCAGAAGTCGGTCACCACCTGGTACCGGCTGGTTCTGAAGTAAGGAGGATCCCGTGGACATCCGCTGCGCGCCCGGACTGCTCGAGGAAGCCGTCGTGAGGGGAGTCCTTCATCGCACGGAGGCCGGCGACGCTTCGTGGACGCGGGATCTCCATGTGCTGACCGACTCGGCGTACCTGCATCCGGAAGCGGAGAGGGAGGGGCAGTTCGCGGAGGCGCACGCGCTCTTCTTCCGGAAGCTCGGGTACGGGAAGGTGCTGGAGACGGTCGTGGCCGAGTTCAAGGGGCTCGGAGGGGCGGTGTCGGAGCTGGTGATCGACCGGGCGATGACGCCGTCGGAGGAGGAGGCGGACCTCCGGGAGTGCGCGGACGGTCGCCTCGGGATCCGGATTCTCCTGCGTGTGACCCGGTTCGACGACCTGGACGCGCTGGCCGGGTTCTACCGGCACGAGCTGGTGCATGTCGAGGACATGCTCAACCCGGTGTTCGGCTACCGTGCGGTGCCCAGGATCGCCGACCGTCCGGCGGAGGAAAACCTGGTCCGGGCGCGCCTGCGGCTTCTGTGGAATCTCTCGATCGGCGGTCGGGTGGAGAGAAGCGGGAAGCGGGGTGCGGCGACGCGGGCGGAATGGACGCAGACGGCCGCCAACGCCTGGCCGGGCTTCTCCCCCGAGGTCCGGGAGGCGGTCGTCCGCCGCCTGTGGGACGGCGCGGGGATGACCTGGGCGATCCTGCTGGACATCGCGCGGGACGCGCGAAAGCTCCTCACGTTCGCCGGGGTCAGCCAGGAGACCTCGGTCCGGGGGCCCGGATCGCTCTGTCCTCTCTGCAGCTTTCCGACGTTTTCGTGGCAGGAGGACCCGGCGACGGCCCCGGCGCGGGTCATCGCCGCACTCAAGATCGATTTCCCCGGCTGGACGCCCGACCAGGGCGCCTGCCGGCAGTGCATGGACGGGTATGAGCTGCGCATCCGATTCGCGCCCAGCGTGGCGCTGAACACCATCCGGGATTAGGAGGGCGACATGGGCGTCACACGGCGGGACTTCCTCAAGCAGTCGGGTCTGGCGGGCGGGGCGGCTTACTTCGCCTCCGCGGGTCTCAAGCTCGAGGCTTTCGAACCCTTCCCCGATATCGATCCGCTTGCGGCCTATCCCGCCAGGGGATGGGAGAAGGTCTACCGCGAACAGTACCGCTACGACTCGAGCTTCTCGTGGGTCTGCTCCCCCAACTGCACGCATGCCTGCCGGATGCGCGCCTTCGTCCGCAACGGGGTCGTCCTCCGCAGCGAGCAGAACTACGACAACGGGCGCGTCGGCGACCTCTACGGCAACAAGGCCACCGTCAACTGGAATCCGCGCGGCTGCTCCAACGGTTTCACCATGCAGCGCCGGATGTACGGCCCGTACCGGCTCCGCTACCCGATGATCCGCAAGATGTGGAAGCAGTGGGCCGACGACGGCTTCCCCGAACTCACCCCCGCCAACCACAAGAAGTACAAGTTCGACTCCCGCGGCACGGACGAACTCGTCCGCATCGGCTGGGACGAGGCCTTCAAGTACCTCGCCAGGGGCGTCGTCCACATCTCGAAGAAGTACAGCGGCGACCAGGGACGCAAGCGGCTTCTCGACCAGGGGTATCCGGAAGAGATGCTCATGCATCACGAGGGGGCCGGAACCCGGACCTGCAAGGTCCGCGGCGGCATGGGACTCCTCGGCGTCATCGGAAAGTACGGCATGTACCGCTTCGGGCAGGGACTCGCCCTGGTCGACGCGAAGATCCGCGGCGTGGACGAGCACAAGGCCAAGGGTTCCCGGATCTGGTCGAACTACACCTGGCACGGCGACCAGGCCCCGGGCCATCCGTTCGTGCACGGGCTCCAGACTTCCGACTGCGACATGAACGACTTCCGCTTTACCAAGCTCCACATCCAGCTCGGCAAGAACCTCATCGAGAACAAGCGCGCCGATAATCACTTCTTCGTCGAGTCCATGGAACGCGGGGCGAAGATCGTGGTCATTGCGCCGGAGTACTCGCCGCCGGCGACGAAGGCGGACTACTGGATCCCGATCCGCCCGAACAGCGACACGGCGCTGCTGCTGGGCATCACGAAGCTGATGATCGACGAGAAGAAGTACGACGAGAAGTTCGTGAAGGAGTTCACGGACTTCCCGATTCTCGTGAGGAAGGACACGCTGAAGCGGCTGCAGGCGAAGGACATCATCAAGGGATACGTTCCGCCGGACATCTCGGCGGGGGCGTCGATGAAGGTGCAGGGGCTGACGAAGGAGCAGCACGCGAAGGTCGGGGACTTCGTGGTGTGGGACTCGAAGTCGAACGGCCCGAAGGTGATCACGCGGGACGACGTGGGCGCGAACCTGGCGAAGCTGGGGATCGACCCGGCGCTGGAAGGGAAGTTCACGGTGAAGACGGTGGACGGGAAGGACGTGGAGGTCGTGCCGCTCTTCGACCTTTACAAGAACACCCACCTGAAGGACTACGACCTGGACAGCGTGCACGAGATGACGCGGGCGCCGAAGGAGCTGATCCGCCGGCTGGCGGACGACATCGCGACGACGAGTCCGGTGGCGATCCATACGGGGGAAGGCATCAACCACTGGTTCCATGCGACGGAGGTGAACCGGGCGAGCTACCTGCCGCTGATGCTGACCGGGAACATCGGGAAGCCGGGGGCCGGGGGGCACACCTGGGCCGGGAACTACAAGGCGGCACTCTTCCAGGGCTCGAGCTGGAGCGGCCCGGGGTTCAAGGGCTGGATCAATGAGGACCCGTGGCACCTGAATCTCGACGAGAAGGCGGACGGCAAGGAGATCCACGCGCACGCCTTCACGATGGACGAGGAGCCGGCGTACTGGAACTACGACGAACGTCCGCTGACGGTGGAGACGCCGGAGAAGGGGCACAAGTGCTTCACGGGCAAAACGCACATGCCGACGCCGACGAAGTTCCTCTGGTACACGAACGTGAACATCTTCAACAACGCGAAGTGGGCGTACCAGATGCTCATGAAGACGAACACGAAGATCGAGATGATCGTCGGGACGGACATCGAGATGAACTCGACCGTGGAGTATTCGGACCTGGTCTTCGCCGCGAACTGCTGGATGGAGTTCCAGAACTACGAGGTGACGGGATCCTGCTCGAATCCGTTCCTGCAGATCTGGGGGCGCGGAATCAAGCCGGTGTACGACACGCTGGACGACCCGGTCATCCTGGCGCGCGCCGCGAAGGCGGTGGGCGAGGAGATCGGGGACCGGCGGATGGAGGACATGTGGAAGTTCGCGCTGCAGAACAAGACGGAGGTCTACATCCAGCGTCTGCTGGACGGCTCCACGACGGCGCGGGGGTACAAGGCGCAGGACATCATCGACGGAAAATTCGGGGAGCCGGGCGCAGCCCTGTTCCTCTTCCGCACCTACCCGCGGATTCCCTTCTACGAGCAGATCACGGATTCGGAGCCGTTCTACACGCCGACGGGGCGCCTGCAGGCCTACAACGACGAGGACGAGGTCATCGAATACGGGGAGAACTTTGTCGTCCACCGCGAGGGGCCTGAGGCGACGCAGCATCTTCCGAACGTGATCGTGAGTTCGAATCCCTGGATCCGTCCGGAGTCGTACGGGATTCCGGAGGACGCGATGGGCTGGGACGAGCGGCAGGTCCGCAACATCAAGAAGCCGTGGAGCGAGGTGAGGAACACCAAGAACCCGCTCTGGGAGGCGGGATTCAAGTTCTACTGCATCACGCCGAAGTCGCGGCACTCGACGCACTCGCAGTGGCAGGTCACGGACTGGCAGTTCATCTGGAACAACCAGTTCGGGGATCCGTACCGGCGGGACAAGCGGCAGCCGGGGGTCGGCGAGCACCAGATTCACATCAACCCGAAGGCCGCCGAGGACCTGGGGATCGCGGACGGCGACTACGTCTACGTCGACGCCAACCCGGCCGACCGGCCGTTCATCGGCTGGAAGCCCGACGATCCGCAGTACAAGGTCAGCCGCCTGATGCTCCGGGCCAAGTACAACTCGGCCTACCCGTACGGCGCCGTGATGATGAAGCACGCACCGTTCATCGCGACGGAGCGGTCGGTGAAGGCTCACGAGACGCGGGAGGACGGTCGGGCGCAGTCCGACGGCACCGGCTACCAGTCGAGCTTCCGCTACGGCTCCCAGCAGTCCGTGACGCGGGGCTGGCTGATGCCGATGCACCAGCTCGACTCCCTGTTCCACAAGGCGAAGGGGAAGATGGGGTTCATCTTCGGCGGCGAGGCGGACAACCACGCGGTGAACACGGTGCCGAAGGAGACGCTGGTCCGGGTGACGAAGGCGGAGAACGGCGGGCTGGGCGGGCAGGGAGTCTGGGCACCGGGAGCGACCGGGTTCGCGCCGGGCGGGGAGAGTGCCTGGATGAAGAAGTACCTGGCCGGGGACGTGACGAAGGCCTGAACCGCGGTCCGGGGAGATCCCGGGCGGCATGGAGGACAGGGCGATGCCAAAGGACGAGATGGACGAAACCGACCCGATGCAGTTCGTCGGGATGGGCGTGCCCGCCGGGCCGGGCGCGGACGAGGACATGGTCCGGGCCGTCGTCGAGGAGTTCATGCTCCTCGGCTTCGACCGGAACCGGCTCCTCGGGCTGTTCCGGAACTCCTTCTACGCCGGCACCCACCGCATCTGGCGGGAGCGCGGCGAGGCGTACGTGACCGACCTGCTCGACAAAGTGCTGGCGGAGTGGACACCGGCGTCGGTGGCGAAGAGCGACATCTAAAGGAGACATCACATGTCCCAGGTCTATAACTGGCAGCTCGGTCGGCAGATGGAGTATCCCTACGAGGAACACCATCCCGACGTGCAGTTTGCCTTCGTTTTCAACACGAACCGCTGCATCGCCTGCCAGACCTGCACGATGGCGTGCAAGTCGACCTGGACCTTCTCCAAGGGCCAGGAGCTGATGTGGTGGAACAACGTCGAAACCAAGCCTTACGGCGGCTACCCGCAGAACTGGGACGCCAGGATTCTGAAGCTGCTCGACGATGCCCACACGCGGGCCGGGGTGGAGATGCAGTGGGGGAAGAAGAAGGGGGAACGGGCCCCGTACGGGAAGTACGGCGGCATGACGATTTTCGAAGCCGCCGGTCGCGGGATCAACCCGGACACGCAGCAGCGGGTCCTGGGCTACCTGCCGACGGAGGCGGAGTGGACGGCGCCGAACATCTTCGAGGACAACTCGACGCCGTACGAAGGCGGCCCGTTCGGACTCTCGAAGGACGGCGCCTCGCTTCCCGAGCACAAGTCGTGGTTCTTCTACATCCAGCGGATCTGCAACCACTGCACCTACCCGGCCTGCCTCGCGGCCTGCCCGCGGAAGGCCATCTACAAGCGTCCCGAGGACGGGATCGTGCTGATCGACCAGGAGCGCTGCCGCGGATACCGGCGGTGCGTCGAGGCGTGTCCCTACAAGAAGGCGATGTATCGGCCGACGACGCGGGTGTCCGAGAAGTGCGTGGCCTGCTATCCGCGCATCGAGGGGCATGAGCCGCTGACCGGGAATGTCCCGACCGAGACGCGCTGCATGACGAGTTGCGTCGGGCAGATCCGGCTGCAGGGGCTCGTGAAGATGAACAAGGACGGAAGCTGGGTCGAGGACCGGCAGAACCCGCTCTACTACCTGGTCCATGTCGCGAAGGTCGCGCTGCCTCTCTACCCGCAGTTCGGGACCGAGCCGAACGGGTACTACATCCCGCCCCGCTGGGTGCCGCGCCAGCACCTCCGCCAGATGTTCGGCCCCGGCGTGGACGACGCCATCGAGAAGTACACGATTCCCGATCGCGAGCTGCTCGCCGTCCTGCAGCTCTTCCGCAAGGACCAGCGCATCATCTTCAGCTACAAGATCGAGCAGGGGAAAAAGGTGTACGAGACGATGATCCGCGGGAAGAAGTTCGAGCTGTACAACGACACCGCGATCGCCTACGGCAAGGACGGCCGGGAACTCTTCCGCACGACCGTCGAGGAACCGGTGTACATCCGGGACTCGAAGCACGCGAACTCCATCTGAGGTGAGGAGGCGGTCATGGACGCGACCGGAACGGAGCCAGGTGTGATGGATCCCGTTTTCATCCGGGCGCTGTACTACCGGTTCCTGGCCCGGGTGTTCAGTTATCCCCGCCCGGGGACCGTGGCGGCGCTGCGGGAGCAGATGCCGCCCGCCGAGACGGCGGAGGCGTGGGGCGAATCGGGGCCGAGGATTCGTGCGGCGCTCGAGCGTGTGAAGAGGCTGGTCGGCGGGCAGTCGGACGAGTCGCTGGAATCCACGCACCTGGTGGTTTTCGGACACACGGTTCCGGACAAGTGGCCCCCGCACGAGACGCGATTCGGGAGTTCGCATCCGTTCCAGGAGACGCAGGATCTCGCGGACATTGCGGCGTTCTACGAGGCGTTCGGACTGAAGATCCGGCCCGGAACCGGGGAGCGGGTGGACCACATCGCGCTGGAGCTCGAGTTCCAGCATTTCCTTGCGCTCCGGGAGCTGTCGGCGCGGGAGAAGGGTGACGAGGAGGCGGCTGCGGTCACGCTGGACGCGTCGAAGAAGTTCTTCCGGGACCACACCGGCCGCTGGGGTGGTGTTTTCGGCGAGATTCTCGCCCAGAAGGCGCCTGCGGAGCTGACCCGCGCCTGCGGGGAGCTGCTGGCGGCGGTGCTGCACGGGGATCGGGAGCTGCTTGGGGTGGTGCCGGGGGCGGTGAGCGCGGAGCCGATTCCGCTTCCGCCGGAGCCCGAAGGTGAGGACGACGGGGGGCTGGACGGTCCGGTGTAGGGGGAGGAAGTCTGCGGCGTGGCGGGCGTCCGGAAGCGCGCCGGGGGTGGCCGGGATGTCCCGGGGCCCCTTGGGCGCGCGTGGTGGTCTACTTGCGGACCTCTTCGCCGGTCTTCCGGACTTCTTCGACGCCCATGCGGACGGTCTCGACGACCGCCCTGGCGCGGGCCTGTTCCTGCTCGATGCGGGGCTTGGCTTCGTTCCAGCGTGCCTGGAGGCGGACGACGGTGGGGGAGAGGGCGACGGCGAGGGCGAGGACGGCGGCGGCTTTGATGATGAGTTTCATGGCTGGGTCTCCTGAGTGTGTCGTGCGTTCCTGGGGGTGAGTATCGCAAGGGGTGTGCCCGGGACGCGGAATCCATAACCTCTTGCTGCGGTGAAGGTTGTGGAATTGCCCTGCCCGCCGCGCCGTCCCGATTTCCGGACGCTGCGTCAGAATTTCGTACGACCCCCGCCTTCCACGGAACCCCCGGCGCCGACCCCGCGTCCAATCCCCACCCCCCCACACGGAGACCCCCCATGCCGCTCTCCCGCCTCCTCACATCCTCACTTCTTCTCTGCGCCGCCGCGGCGTCCGCCCTGGAACCCGATCCCGCCGGAGACCCCACCGCCACCGCGCCACAGTCCGAGATCGAACGCCTGGTGGAACTTCTCGATGCCGACGGGGTCGAGGAACGGACCCGGGCCGAGGAAGCGCTCGGGGGGATGGGGCCGGCGGCGCTGGAGTCCATCCGCGGGGCCGCGGCCGTGGCACGCCTGGAGAACGAGGGGCAGGTCCGTCTCGCTCGCGTCCTCCGGCTGCTGGAAGCCCGAGTCGAGGAGACCAGGATCTGGGGGGAGGACGCGGACCCGCTGGGGGAGGTGCGCAGCGCCCTGACCGATGCGGGGCAGGACCTGGAGAACTGGGAGCTTCACCTGATCGCGGACCCGGGATTGACCCGGCTGCTCCCGCGCTGCCGGTTCATCATCGCGGACTGGGTCGGCGCCCAGCGCAAGCCGATCGCCTCCGTCCTGTACGCGGTCTGTCGCGAGCCCGCGGCCGTCCTGCGGATCCCGTCCAGCCGGGAGCTTGTCGCCCTCGCGCCCAGCCTGCCCGCCGCCCAGGACGGGGCGATGAAGGCCCGGATCGCCGGGGCGCTCGCCGGGCTGGAGAGCCTGCGCAGCCAGTGGGACGGGCCGTTCGAGTACCGCCCCGAGGACGCCTCGGTGCCGGAGGGGGCCGCGGGCGCGACGCGCATCGCGGAGACCGGACAGCTGGTCTTCGATTTCGACGAGTCGGGGACCCTCGTGCAGGTGGCGACCGTGCGGGAGATGCAGCGGAAGCGCTGAGCGTCGGCGGGGCGGCCCTTTCCCGACATGACCCCGCGGAGTGCGGCAGGATCGGCGCCCGGCGGAGTCCGTGATAAGATCCCGCCCGGACAAGTCACGCCGCCGGCGGCGCCGGCGGCATCCCCCGTTCCTCAAGGAGCCGATCGTGAAACTCACTTCCCTCGCCGCCGCTCTCTGTGCCGCCGTCCTTTTCTCCGCCTGCGGGAAGTCCGAGGACTCGGGGTCGGGGTCGGGCGGGGGGAGTTCCTCGGGAGGGAACTCGGGCGGCTCGTCGACGATCAATCCCTCCGGGCTGGACGCCTCGAAAGACCTCAGCGCCGAGCTCAAGACGCTGATGGAGGCGACCTATGCGATGGCGAAGTCCGGGGACGCGAAGCTGGACGAGACGGTCAAGTCGTTCTTCCTGCAGAATCACGACTCCTGGCTGAAGAAGACGTTCGGGGACGAGGTCGGCGGGGCATGGGCGCAGAAGTACGGGGAGCGCGCGTCCGATTTCGAGCCCGGGATGAAGGGGTTGTTCGAGAAGGTGGTGAAGGACGAGAAGTCGGGGATCACGGTGTTCCGGCTGACGGACCCGGATGACCGGAACGCGACGGGGAGCCAGAAGGATTCGATGCTGGCGATGAAGGAGAAGACCGCGCTCTACACGGTCAAGTTCATCAAGCCGGGCGATGAACTCGGGATGAGCGTCTGGTCGTGGGCTTACGTGGACGGCGGGTTCCGCATGATTGCCAAGAAGTAGAGGCGAGCCCGCACGCGGACCGCGACTTGCGGCTGGCCTGAACCCCAGGTGGGAGACGCCATGCCCTACACGCTGATCCTTCACGAACGACCCGCGTATCTGCACGTCACGGTCTCCGGCGACAACTCGCCGGAGACGGTACGGGCGTATCTGCGGGAGGTGCTGGCGGCCTGCATCGCCCGCGGGGTTTCGGCGCTCCTGATCGAGGAACACCTGGATGGCCCGCCGTTCGACCTGCTCGATGTCTTCCGGATCGCCTCAGAAGAGAGTCTCCGTGCGAAGCCGCAGATCGAGCGGCTGGCGTGGGTGGACACGAATCCGGACCATCCTCACGCGAACATGCAGTTCGCGGAGAATGTGGCGGTGAACCGGGGACTCCACATGCGGGTTTTTCCGGGTGTCGCGGAGGCGGAGGAGTGGATGGCCGGGGGCGCGACGGCAGCGGGGTGAGGGCCGGGCGGGGGAGTGGGCTGCCCGGCTCAGCAGCTCCACGACGAGATTTTGACCTTCAACCGGCGCGTTTTTCGGCGGCCTTCCAGGGGGAGACCGGAATCGATGTCGGTGGATCTCGATGCGGATCGACGTCGCCGCAGGTCGCTGAAAGACGCCGGAGTGGATGGCACAGGAGCATCGCGGCGTTGCTCTGCGGAGGGAGGGCGCTCCGAATGTCGGGGTGGCGGATCTTCCCTCCTTCGTGCGCGGCTTTCCCCACGGCCGCGAACGTCGCGAGCGTGAGGACTGCCAGCACGGCTGCCATCCAGCGGCGGAGTTCTCCGGAGCGCAGGGTCACGAGCAGGAGAATCAGCGACGTCGCTCCGAGGAGCTGGAGCCCCCCCTGCGCGATCTTGGCCGCGTCTTCATGGCTCTCGAGCAGCGCCTCGTCCACCGTTCCGGAGTGCTCGGCGTGCTCTTCCGATTCCTCCCCGGAGAGGAAGACGGGCCAGGCGATCAGCGCGCCCGCGACGAACGTCACGAGAGCCGCGCGCCAGAGCGCGGGTTTCGAGAGGAGGACTCCCGCGGCGAGAAGAGCGAGGCCGACCAGGGGGAGAACGACGGGAAAATGCACCAGCGAGAGGTGGATCTGCTGCGGCGTCATCGGCGTTTCCTCCAGGACCCCGGGGAGGTCCCATTCCGGGGCGGGAAGTCATGTCGCAAACGAGGTGCCGCAGGGACGCACAACTACGGAATCACAACGGTCTCCATCTCGCACTCCCGCTGCACACGCTCCGCCTCCGCCTGCGCTTCACGCCACGTCCTGAACCTCCCGAACCGGACCGCGGTCAACGCCCCGTCCGGGACAAGTTCGACGTCGATCCCCCGCTCGCGGAGGTCGTCCGCCCGACGCCGTGCCCCGGCGGCATCCGCGAACGCGCCGGCCTGGACGACGAATACATGGGAGGTGCTGCCGCGGATCCCCCTGGCCCGGGGAGCCCAGGCCGAATCGGGAGTCTCACGCAGCAGGAGGTTCAGGTCCGCAATTCCCTCGTCCCACCGCCCCTGCCGGATCCGCGAGACGCCGAGAAAGTACAGGCAGTCGTCGCGCCGGATCTGCCCGCCCCCCTTGGACAGCGCCCGGAGAAAGTCGGTCTCGGCCCGCTCGGGCAGGCCCATCTGGTGGTAGATCAGCCCGCGGACGGAATGCCCCTCGGCGACCCGCTCGGACGGCGCCCCGTCGGAGGCGATGACTTCCTCGACATGAGGAAGCGCCGCGGCGGGGCGGCCGAGGGCGAGGTGCGCGCGGCCGATCCGGAGACGGGCGTCGAAGCGCCGCGGGTCGCGGGGGTTGTCGGCGAGGAATCTCTGGAACGACGCGATGGCCCGCGACCAGTCGCCCGCGACGTAGGCGGCCTCGGCGTCCCCCCACGCGGGATCGGAGGGCACGTCCTTCTCGGTCGAACTGCAGCCGGCCGCGAGTGCGGCGAGGGTGAGAGCGCATGCGAGACGCGGGCCCAGGGTCATGACCGGATCCTCGAGATGATGTCGAACGGCGCAAGTGCGCGGATGTTGAGCCAGCGGTGGCCCACCCAGGCGGCGACAAGACCCAGGAGAACCAGGAGCACCAGTCCCGTCACGAAACTCCCGAACCAGGGGAACTTCAGCTTCGGCTCGCGCCAGGTCGACTTGAACGCGGCGTACCTGCCGGAACAGTCGAAACAGCAGAACTCGCCGAGCGGGGTGGCGACCCGGCAGGTCCCGCAGTACGGCCGGTGGCAGTGCCGGCACAGGCCGACGGCGGGAGCCTCGCGATGGTTGAAGCAGAGTCGGTCTTTCATCGGGCCTCCCCGGCCTCCGCGCCCCCCCTTCTCTTTCGGCGCCCCACCCCCGGCGGCTTCGCCTACTTCTGCGAAGCCTTCCAGTCGTCCAGGAACTTCTTCAGCCCGGCATCGGTCAGCGGGTGGGCGATCATCTGGTCGAAGACCTTGAACGGCATCGTCGCCACGTCCGCCCCGATCTTCGCCGCGTCCAGAACATGGATCGGATGCCGGATCGAGGCGACCAGGATCTGCGTGGGGAAACTGTAGTTGTCGTAAATCGTCCGGATGTCCCGGATCAGCTGCATCCCGTCCGTCGAGATGTCGTCCAGCCTCCCGATGAACGGCGAGATGTACGTCGCCCCGGCCCTGGCGGCGAGAAGGGCCTGGTTGGCGGAGAAACAGAGCGTGACGTTCGTGGCGATTCCCTCGTCGTGAAGCGTCTTGCAGGCCTTGATCCCCTCCTTGATGAGCGGGATCTTGACGACGATGTTCGGCGCGATCTTCGCCAGCGACCGCCCCTCCGCCAGCATCTCGGGGCAGGTCACGGCCGTCACCTCGGCGCTCACCGGTCCGGTCGTCACCGCGCAGATCTCCGCCAGCAGCTGGCGGAAATCCTTCTTCTCCTTCGCCACGAGCGAGGGATTGGTCGTGACGCCGTCCAGGATGCCCATGGAGGCGGCTTCCCGGATTTCTGTGACGGAGGCCGTGTCGAGGAAGAATCGCATCGCGGGAGTCCTTGGTGTGAGGGGGAACCGCGATGGTAGGGCGGGGAAGGAGGGCGGACAAGGAAAGGCGTGAGTCCGCGGCCCCGCCGCTCAACGGATCTCGAACGGCATCCGCGCTTCGGCCGTCTTCCCCTCAAGGCGGTCCGACAGTCTCAGCACCAGCGTGTACGCGCCGGGCGGCGCGGCCGGAAGCCGAAGCCCGAGCATCAGGCAGACGTCGTTCACCACCGTCCCGTACGGCTCCGGATCGTAGTCGCGCGCGAAGTCCTTCACCTCCGGCCAGGCCACCGCCCGCTCCTGCGCATCGAGCACTTCGTAGTCGCACCGCAGCGAGACTTTCCACCGTCCGTCCCCCGCCGGGGCGCAGGTCGCGTGGACGGCCTCGAAGTAGACCCAGAGATTCTGTCGCGGGAAGAAGGCGGTCGACTCCGAGGGTGTGAACCGGTCGAACCCGCGGGGCGGGGCGAGGCAGAATGCGGGACGGTCGATCCGGAGGGGGAGGGCGCGCCGCCAGGCCAGGCGCACGTCCTCCATCTTCTTCACGGCGTCGTCGTTCCGGCCGAGCCGGTACCAGAGTGCGGCGCGCGCCAGGTCGAAGACCGGGTCAGCGTCGGCGGCGTTCTCGAGGAGGGCGGCGGCGTCGGGGAAGCGTTCGTCCGCGAGGTAGAGCGCGGCGAGGCGCCGGCGCGCTCCCCGGTCCTCCGGGTGCCGGGCGAGTTCCTGCTCGAAGTGTTCGAGGAGCGTGCCGTACGGGGGGAGGGGGGCCGCTGGGGCGGAGGCGGAGAATTCGGACTCCCAGGCCGACTTCGCGGAGGCGAGGGCGCGGGCGGACGCCTCCGTTCCGGCGGCGACGGCGGCCGCCGCCCGCTCCCGGAGCGATTCCGGTGTGGCGAGCGCAGGGTCTCCGTCGTGGGCGCCCGCAACCGCGGCGTAGAGCGTCGCCGCGCGCTGGTAGAGCAGCGACGC
>JABWAY010000069.1 GCA_013360825.1 Candidatus Brocadiia bacterium
CCGCGGGTGCGACGCAGCGCGAGTTCGCCGGCGCGCTGCGCGCGCGCAGTCTCCTGGCGGCACCGATGCGGGCCGGGGGGAAGCAGGCGGGGGCGATCGTCGTGACCGACCCGTCGCCGCGGACGTACTCGCGCGAGGAGATCACGGCGCTGCAGACTCTGGCGACCGACGCCGCGGTCTGCCTCGCGAGCGCGCACCTCCTCGAGGATCTCGCGCAGTCGAACGACGAGATGCGGTCCGCCCGGGAGCAGGCCGTCCAGTCGGAATCGCTCGCGGCGATCGGGCGCCTGAGCGCGTCGATCGCGCATGAATTCCGGAATCCGCTGGCGGGGATCTCGGCGGCGGCGCAGGCGCTCCTGAAGGTCTCCGACCGCGATCCCGGGAATGTCCAGCTGCTGCAGATCATCGACCGGGAGTCGAAGCGGCTGAACCGCCTGATCACGGACTTTCTCCAGTTCGCGAGGCCGCGGCAGCCGGCGCTCCGCCGCGTGACGGTGTCCGCGCTCGTCGAAGGGCTGCTGCCCTCCCTCGCGCAGGAACTCGCGGACCGCGTCCGGATCGAACGGATCTATGCGCCCGACGTGCCCGCGGCCAACGCGGACGGGGACCTGGTCCGCCTCGTCCTGATGCAGCTGCTCGTCAACGCCATCCAGGCGATGCCCGACGGCGGGCTGATCCGCATCCGCGTGGCCGCCGTCCCCCTCCGCGGCCTTCCCGCGGTCGAGATTTCCATCGAAGACACCGGGCCCGGGCTTCCCCCCGCCGATCTGGGGCGGGTCTTCGAGCCGTTCTTCTCCACGAAGAAGACCGGAACCGGGCTCGGACTCGCCATCTGCCACCAGATCATCTCCGCCCACAGGGGCACCATCGCCGTCCAGAACGTACCGGGCGGCGGCGCCCGGTTCGTCCTCGTGCTCCCGGGAGTCAGGTCGGGATCCGCCCCGCCGGCCATCGGGCCGTGAAGCGCGCGCACCTCTGGATCCTGGGCGCGATCGTGCTGGGAGCGCTCGCAGGCTGGGGGCTGAACGCCGCCACGATCCCGGTGACCGTGGTGCGCTTCGACGACGCGGCGCAGGCGGCCCCGGGGGTCGAGGTCCGGCGCGTGGACGGGAAAACGTTCGAGGCGACGATCACCGGGCGCGACCCCGGAAGCGTTGTCGGCGGAAAGTGGCGGATCGTCTCGCGGACCCGGGACTGGCCGGAACAGCCGCGCCTCCGCAGTGTCGCGGCGCAGACCCTTCACCTGCTCGGCCGCCTCTACATGAAGATGCTCCTGATGCTGATGGTCCCGCTCATCGTGGCCTCCATGGTGAGCGGCGTCTGCGGGATCGGGGACGTGCGGTCCCTCGGGCGCGTCGGCGGGCGCACCGCCCTCTTCTACGGCATGACCGTCGCCATCGCGGTCGCCACCGGTCTGATCCTGGTCAACCTGATCCGGCCGGGAAGCGCCGGGAACTTCCCGACGTTCGAGCTGCCGGACAAGTTCCGTCGCGCGCCGCTGACCGTTCCGGACCTGATCCTGATGGCGGTTCCCGAGAACATTTTCCGTTCGATGGCGGACGGCGAGGTCCTTCCGCTCATCACGTTCTCGCTGGTCCTCGGCGGGGTGATCGCGGCGATGCGCGAGGCCGGCGCCCCGCTCCGCGCCTGTTTCGATTCCCTTTTCGAGGCCATGACGCGCATCACCGGGCTCGTCCTCTATTTCGCGCCGGTGGGGACGTTCGCGCTCGTCGCGATGCTGGTCTGGGAGTCCGGATTCAGCGAGTTTGCCCGGCTGGGGCTCTATGTCCTGACGGTCCTTGCCGGCCTCGCCGTCCATTTTGCGGTCCTCACGGCCTGCACGGCGTGGCTCGGCGGGCGGAACCCGATCGCCTACATCCGGGCGATGGCTCCGGCCCTCATGACCGCGTTTTCCACCGCCTCCTCCAATGCGACCATCCCGGTCTCGATGGAGTGCGTCGAGAAACGGGCGGGGATTCCGCGGCGGATCGCCGCGTTCGTCCTCCCCGTCGGCGCGACCGCGAACATGGACGGCACCGCGCTCTACGAGGCCGTCGCGGCCATGTTCATCGCGCAGGCGTTCGGCATCCCGATGGGCCTCGGGCAGCAGGTGATCATTTTCGTCGTCGCCACGGTCGCCGCGATCGGCGCCGCCGGGATCCCCGGCGCCGGGACCGTCACCATGGTCATCGTGCTCCGCTCCGTCGGACTCCCCATCGAGGGAATCGCGCTCATCCTCGCCGTCGATCGCTTCCTCGACATGTGCCGCACCACCGTCAACGTCTACGGGGACCTCGTGGCCTCGGCCGTGGTGGCGCGGGCCGAGGGCGTGGTCCCGGAACCTCCCGCGTCACGCGCGGGGGGATGACCCCGCGAACCAGGACGGCACCGCGCGCAGCACGGCGTTCCAGTCCAGGACGGCCAGGTAGAGCACCACGTACCCCGAGAAGTCGATCCCCATCAGCAGCGCGATGCCGCCGTGGAACAGCGCCATCGAAACGAGGAGGGCGGCCTGCGCGGCTCTCGGCACGAACAGCACGAGAACGAAGGCGAGTTCGAGCACGGCGGACAGCCACGACGCGACGGCGCACGCGGCCCGGCTGCGGGCGACGAGTTTCCCGAGACGGCTCGGCCCCGCCGAATTCGCGATCCGCTCCAGCCCCCAGGGGTCGCGGAAGCGCGCCTCCGCGGGGGCGCTCCGGCGCGCGACGAAAAACTGAGTCGAGTCGCCCAGCCGCTTCTGCCCCGCCTGCCCTTCCAGATACCACTGCAGCGTCCGGCCTGAAAACCAGTCCGCGCGGCCGTCGCGGATTTTCGCGATTCCTGCGGCGAGGTAGGTCAGGGCCAGGACGGCCAGGATGAGCCGGACCGGCCAGGCCGGAATCGGCGCCCCCGCGAGGCGGTGGAACAGCCCCTGCGGGTCGCCCGCGCGACGGCGGGCGAGGGCTTCCAGGAGCGCGTCCAGCGACCATGCGCGGACCCCCGGGGAGAAGGCGAGGATCACCAGCGCGACGGCGGGGAGAATCGAGGCGTGGCCGACGTAGACCCAGGAGGACGCGAATCCCTGGAGGATCCAGTTGACGGCGGCGAGTCCGAGGAGGGACACGCGCGTCCCGGCGCCGACGAACGCCGCCGCCGCGAGAACCCAGGCCGCGGGGACGAGGACGGGTATCCAGTCCCCCGGCCAGCCGATCCCGAACCATCGGAGCCCGGCGGCGGGAAAGAACAGGGACTCCGGCCTCGCGGCGACCGCGCTGAGCCCCGGCAGAAACGAGACGGAGTCGAGCAGGATCCAGCCCGCGAGAAGGATCCGCAGGACGCCCGTGGAGTGGCGCGGCCCGGTGCTGAACCAGAAATTCTTCCAGGCCGTCATCGGGCCCTCCGGAACTCGCGCCGCCGGATGTCCCAGGCGCCGACATCGAAACGCTCGGTCCGCCCCCCCGCCTGCCGGACGACCTGCAGCCGGATCCGCACGAACGCCGCGTCGAGATTTCCCCGCTCCCGAGCCGCGTCCGCGAACCTCCCGAAAAAGTCCCCCATCCGGGCGTCGAACGCCTCCGGCGTGTCCCCGGGAAACGCGCCGTACTCATACCCCGGATCGACCGAGCCGTAGAACCGGCCGAAAAAGATCCGCTTCAGCCTCAACTCCGGAATCCCGCAGGCGTCCGCCGGGATCTCGACCGCCTTCCCCTTCCGCGGCTCGCCCAGAAAGCGAAACGCGTAGCGCGCCCCGTCCGCCTCGACTTCGTTCGCGAACATCGGCGCCGACGTGAGCGGCCAGTCCTCCCGGTTCAGCGCCGCGCCGCCCCCGGCGAGGCCCAGCACCGCGAGGATCAGCACGCTCGCCGCCCAGCGGTGCAGGATCGTCGGCTCCCCGAGCCGGCAGGCCAGCGCCTGCTTCCGGTTTCTCGCCACCCAGCCGTAGACCGCCCGCCCGAGCGGGGCGATCCCCGGCAGGTGCATGAGGACGCCGGCGGGCGCGGTCGGCGGAAGTCGGAGGGCGATGAAACGGACGGCGTCGAATCCCGACAGCGAGACCCCCGGACCCGCGACGTGCATCGCCCGGTCGAGCGCCGTCGCGTCGAGGTGGGGATGGTCCCGCGCGACTTCCGGGTCCCGGGCCGCGCGCCAGCGGAACACCCCGAACCAGTCCGCGCGCTCCCCGAATTCCCTGCCCGCGTCGCAGATGCCGCAGTCGCCGTCGAACAGGACGTCCCAGCGGGCGGCCATCCGCGCGACCCGGCTAGGCCTTCTTCGCCGATGCGGAGGCCGGCTTGGCATCCGTGTACAGCAGGCGGCTGCACGACCGGCAGGTCACCGCATCCTTGCCCTTCATGATCACGTTCAGATCCTGGAAGGTGACCTCCATCCGGCACCCGCCGCAGTGCCAGATCCCTCCGTCGAGCGTCACCGAGGCGATCGCGACGCCGTCCGGCTTCGACTTGTAGATCCGGTCGTAGATCCGGAGGTAGTCCGCATCCACCGAACCCGCCGCCTCCGCCCGCTTGTCCCGGAGGGCCTTCACCTCGACGTCGATCTTCTGGACCTCCGCGTCGACACCCTTCCGCGCCTCCGCCTGCTTCGCCTGGGCCGCCTCCATCTGCGCCCTGGCGTCGGCGACCTTCGCCGTCGCCTCCTCCACTCCCGCCATCAGCTTGAGAACCTCCTCCTCGATCTTCCCGCACTCCGTCCGGACCGCGGCAATCTCGAAGTTGTAGGCCTGGTACTCCTTGTTCGACTTCGACTGGTCGCGCTGCGCCTCCAGCCGCACACGGCGCTCCTCCCGCTCCTTCAGGTCCAGCTCCCGCTTCGAAACCTCGCTCCGGATCGCCTGCAGATCCTTCGTCCGCGCCTCGTGGTCGGCCTTCTTCACCGCCACCTCGCGGTCCACCGGGTCCATCACACGGGGCTTCGCGGCACGGTCCCGCGTCCATCGGAAAATCTGGCGATCGAGATCCTGCAGGCTCCTCAGGAACTGCACCTGCTCCTTCATCGGCGGTTTCTGCGGCTCGTCCATCTGGGTGCGGTCCCTTTAAAAGCAGAAGGGCGGGCCACTTTCGGCCCGCCCTGTCGGCTATTCCTTGGCGATTCCGTCGAGGAATCCCTCGAGCTTTCTCGCGCGGATCGGATGCTGAAGTTTTCTCACGGCCTTGGCCTCGATCTGGCGGACGCGTTCCCGGGTGACCTTGAAGATGCGCCCGACTTCTTCAAGCGTGTAAGTATACCCGGTTCCGATCCCATAGCGCAGCTTGATGATCTCGCGCTCGCGGAACGAGAGGGTCTGGAGGACCGCCTCGATCTTCTCCTTGAGCATTTCGTACGTCGCGGCGTTGACCGGGCTCTCGGCGGTTTCGTCCTCGATGAAGTCGCCGAAGTAGGAATCCTCGCCGTTCCCGATCGGACGGTCGAGCGAGATCGGGTGCTTCGAAATCTTCATCACCCGCTTCGTTTCCTCGACCGAAATGCTCGACGCCTTCGCGATCTCCTCGATCGTGGGCTCTCGCCCGTTCATCTGGATGAGCTTCTTCGTCACGTTCCGGAGCTTGCTCATCGTCTCGATCATGTGCACCGGGATGCGGATCGTCCGCGCCTGGTCCGCGATCGCCCGGGTGATCGCCTGCCGGATCCACCAGGTGGCGTACGTCGAGAACTTGTACCCGCGGCGGTACTCGTACTTCTCGACCGCCTTCATCAGGCCGGTGTTCCCCTCCTGGATCAGGTCCAGAAACGACAGCCCCCGGTTCCGGTACTTCTTCGCGATCGAAACCACGAGCCGCAGGTTCCCGCTCGACAGCTTCCGCTTCGCCTTCTCGTACTCCTGATACCGGTCCCAGATGTCCGTGCAGCGCTGGTTCAGCCCCGCCGGCTCCTCCATCGTCTGGTCCCGGAGCTCCTGCAGCTCCGCCTTCAGAACCTCCGTCTTCGGCTCGGCGTTGCGCACGTTCTTCAGCGTGTCCAGCTCCGCCAGGATCGACAGCATCCGGTCCGAAATCGCCTTCAGCCGGTCCATCATCGGCCGGATCTTCTTCGTCTGGATGTTCAGCTCTTCCAGCAGAATCACGCATTTCCGCTGCCGCGCGCGCACCTTCCGGTGCACGCGCCGGCGCTCCTCGTCCGCGGTCCGGACGTCGTGCAGGATGCCGAAGTCCTCGCGGTTCGCCGTCAGCAGGTCCCGCAGCGTCCCGATGTTCTCCGGGAGACGCTGGATGATGTCGTTCTTCGAAACGTCGAGCGCCGCGTCCGCCTTCAGCGTCCGGTCGAACGCCAGCTCCCCGGACCTCACATCCTCCAGGATCTGGATCGACTCGTTCACCGACACCGGACACTCCAGAACTTTCTTCCGGAAACGCCTCCGCGTCAGCTCGATCTTCTTCGCGAGCAGGATCTCCTCCTCGCGCGTCAGAAGCGGGATCTCGCCCATCTGGGTCAGGTACATCCGCACCGGGTCGTCGATCTTCTCCCCGATCCCCTTCCCCATCCGGACGTCTTCCTCGAACTCCGGCTCCGCCTCCTCCTCGGCGTCCTCGACCGAGATCTCCTCCTCCTCCTCCTCGCCCGGCGTCTTCGCGTCCCCGATCTCCGTCTCGTCGACGACGTCCACCCCGGCGTCCTCGAGCGCCACCATGATCTGGTCCAGCTTCTCGGGGGAAACCACGTCGTCCGGAAGGGTCTTGTTCACCTCGTCCCAGGTGAGATACCCCTTCTTCTTCCCCTCCTCGATCAGCGCCTTGATTTCCGGCGGCTGCTGGTCACCAGGCCCTTCGGCTCCGGTCCCCCCCGCTCCGCTCTCGCTGGAGTCGGGCGAGCCCTTCGAAGGCACGCCCTTCCCCTTCAGCGTCGCCTTTCCGGCGGCATTCGGCCCTTTCTTCTTCAAGTCGTCGACGCTCGGCTTCCCAGCGGCGGATCTGGAGATATTCCGAGACGGCTTTCCAGCGGTTCTCGGGATTCCCCTGCTTCCGGGAGGCCTCGTCGAGGACGTCCGCGACCCAGGACGCGAGTGCGGGGTCGCCGGCGACTCGGGCAAGGACGGCGTCAGGTCGGGCAGTTTCGGTCCGGTCATGGAGGTCAAGGATGATTGCTCCCACGGTTCGGGACTGATGAGAAGGGAAATCCTCGATCCGGACGGCGGATCGGACTTCCCGGAGCCATCGATCCTCCAGCAGCATGAGCTGGAGGAGCTCGCGGCCGGCGCGGACGTCCGCGTCGGCCTCGGGAGAAGCTGCGGGCGGGGGGGCGGCTTTCGCCGCGGCCGCCACGGCCCTCGCGGGCCGCTGCACCTTCTTCGACAGCTCCTTGCGGATCGCGTTCTCCGGCAGGCCGAACACCTCGGCCATCCGCCGGATCTGCGCTTCCCGCAATACCTCATTGTCAACGAGGGCCAGCGAGGAAATTATTTCCTCCGCCGCCGCGGCGGCCCCCTTTGCCGTCGCCACGTCGTGTCGGCCCCGGGCGAGATGGAGGCGGAACTCGAAGAGTTCCCGCGCCTCTGCCGCGGCCTTCTCGAATGGCGCCGTGCCGAGCTTTTCGAAGCAGTCCGCGGGGTCGTAGCCGCCTGGAAGTGTCGCGATCCGGAACTCGACGTCCTCGTTGAGGAAGAAGTCGAGCGACCGTTCGGACGCCTTCACGCCGGCGGCGTCGCCGTCATAGACGGCGATGACCCTGTGCGCGAAACGTTTCAGCTGCTTCACATGCTCGGACGCCAGCGCGGTGCCCAGGGTGGCCACGACCCATTCGTAGCCATGCTGGTGCGACGCGATGACGTCCGTATATCCCTCGACGATGCCCAGCTGTCCGGACTTCTGGGCGGCCTGCCGGGCCAGGTTCAGCCCGTAGAGCTGTTCTTTCTTCCGGAAGACGGGCGTTTCCGGCGAATTCAGGTATTTCGGTTCGTCCTCGGGGTCGAGCGCCCGTGCGCCGAACCCCACGACCCGGTCCCGCACGTCGAAAATCGGGAACATCAGCCGGTTGCGGAACCGGCTGTAGGCGCCGCGATCGTTCCGGAGGACGAGCCCGGAGCGCTCGAGCAGCTCGGGGGAGATGCCTTTCACCCTCCCCTGGTCCAGCAGCCACTCGTAGCTCCGGGGCGCATACCCCAGGTAGAAACGCGACACCATCGGGCCGGAGATCCCGCGGCGTCCGACATAGCCGCGCGCCTCCGCCCCTTCTTCCCCTTCCAGCAGCTTTTTGTGAAAGAGCGTCGCGGCCCACCGGTTCGTCCGGTAGATCTCCTCGCGGAGATCCGCCGCCTCGCGCTCGCCCGGCGACGCCGCCCGGAGCTGGATATTGGCCTTTTCGGCCAGGATCCGGAGCGCCTCCGGGAACGGCACTTTCTCCATCTCCATCACGAACGAGAACGCGTCCCCGCCTTTCTGGCAGCCGAAGCACTTGAAGAACTGCTCGACCGGGTTGACGTAGAACGACGGGGTCTTTTCCTCGTGGAAGGGGCAGCGCGCCTTGAAGCGGCTTCCCGATTTCTGCAGCGGGAAGTAGCTTTCGACGAGGGCGACGAGGTCGGTGGCCCGTTTGACTTCCAGGACGACATCGTCGCTTTTCATCGTGCGGCTAGGCCCATCCGGTCGAAGACCCTCCATGGTAGCAGGAGGGGGTGGACCGGCAATGAAAAAAGCCGGGGGCGGGGTCGTGTCATGGGCGGAGTTCTCCGTCGAGCAGTCCGTGGAGGATGTGGTCGCGCCAGCCGCCGGGCGCGCGCACGCGGTGGCGGACGATCCCCTCCCGCGTGAAACCGACGCGGGCGAGGACGCGGGAGGAGGCGATGTTGTCGACGTCGGTGTAGGCGGCGACCCGGTGGACGCCGAGGTGGCGGAAGGCGTGGTGAAGGAGGGCGCGCGCGGCCTCGGTCGCGTATCCGCGGTTCTCGCGGTCCGACCGGATCCAGTACCCGAACTCGCCCGCGGTTTCGGTGCGCCGTTCCAGGGAGATGTGGCCGGCGATCCGCCCGTCCGGCTCGAGGATCGCGCGGTGCGCACACCCCTCGTGGTTCTCCCGCAGCGTCCGGTCGATGAACAGGTTCAGGCTGTCCGGGGAATCGACCGCCGCGGCCCACGGAAGCCAGCGCTCGAGCGTCCGCCGCGAGCTGTCGACCGCCTCGAACAGCGCGGGGGCGTCCGCGAACAGAAGCGGACGGAGGTGGAGCCGCGCGGTGCGGATGGTCCCGTCGTCCACGGGGCGCGTGCCGAACGCCATGTCAGGGCCTCCCCAGAGCTGAAGCCCCCATGCTACGCGTTTCCCGGATGCCCGGCGCGCCAGACCGTCTCCAGTTCCCCCGGCGTCAGCATTTCCGGCCGGGCCGAAGCGAACTCCCCCGCGCCGCCGCGCCCCATCCGCCGCAGGCCGGCCTGCAGCGTTTTCCGGCGGAATCCGAAAATCGCCTTCACGAACGTCTTGTAGCCGGTCCAGTCCCCTTCGAACGGGCGCACGCCGAAGCGGATGTGGACGAGGGAGGACTGGACCCGGGGCATGGGCCAGAACAGCTGCGGGGGGACGTCGCGGACTTTCCGGACGTCCGCGCGGCGGCCGAGCAGGATGCCGAGGGGGCCGTAGGCCTCGTCGCCGGGACCGGCGCAGAGGCGGTCCGCGACTTCCTCCTGGAGGGTGCACAGCGCGTCCGCGGCGGGGAGCTGCTCCTCGGCCAGCGCGAGGAGGATCGCTCCGCCGACGGCGTAGGGGAGGTTCGCGACCATCCGGAGGCGCCGGGTCCCGAGCCGGGAGCGGACGAGGGCCACCAGCTCGCGGTGGAGTTCTCCCCCGCCCGGGATCGCGTCCCCCTGCCAGAAGTCGACGTTGCGCGCCGGGATCCGGCCGCGGGCGAACGCGTGCAGCCGCTCGTCGATCTCGGCGGTCACGACATGGGCGGCGTGCGCCGCCAGGCGTTCCGTGAGCTGCCCCGGTCCCGTCCCGATCTCGAGGACCAGGTCGTCCGGGGACAAGGCCGCCTCGCGGATCAGCGCGGCGAGGAAATTGTCGTCGAAGAGGAAATTCTGCCCGAATCGACGGCGGGGGCGGAAGCCGGCGTCGAGCAGCTGCTTCGCGAGGTCGTTCATCGCCGGAGCAGGATGGTCCGGTAAACCTCGCTCTCGTCCCGCCCGGAACGCTTCCAGCGGATCGTCACCACCGCTTCGACCTCGTTCGCATTGAGCTGCCGGAACGCGACATCGTAGCGGTAACCCTCGAACGCGGCGTGCGTCTGGTCGGCGATGTCCGGGACGGCCCCGGGGTTGGGCAGCTGTTCGAGCTCGGCGAGGATGGAGGAGGCCAGGTGAGCGGCGTTCTGGGCGGCCAGCGCTCGCCGGTGGCTGGCGCTCGCGGCGCCGAACAGGGCGAAGACGCTGACCAGGCTGATGATCATGATGATGAGCGCCATGAGGATCTCGAGCAGCGTGAACCCCGCGGCGCCGTTCGGGCGGCGGCGGACGACCTGAGGCCGGGTGCGGTCGCGGTGGCTCAGGGGTTCGGATCGTCCTTGTACGCCGGGATCGGGACGACGAGGGTGAACGTCTCGCCGAAACGGAGGGCGGCCCCGGCCTTGTGCGGCTCGTCGCGCGTGCCGCGGAGGCCGCGTTTCACGCCGGACAATCCCGAGCCGCTCCGGCTTTCGTAGCTGATCCACTCGTCGTCGATCTTGGCGAGACCGGGCCCGTCCGGGAACGTCCGCAGGAGGTCCGCGGGAATGTCGGTCGTCGCGTCTCCGATGTCGGCCCGGAGCTTCGAAAACGCCGAACCGGGGTTGGTCGGGCGCTCGATCGTCAGCACGATCTCGACGCGGCGCGGCAGGATATCGTCCAGCGGATCGTTCGCCTTCAGCGCCTTCCGGCAGAATTCAAACTCCCGGTCGCGGAACCGGGTCGAGTCCCACCGGTTCTCCGGTCCCTCCTCGCCCTGCTGGGGATTCCACGCGGCGGTCTTCTGGGACCAGAAGCGGAAATTCAGGTAGAGGACGCCGTCCATCAGGAGGGAGGCATTGGCGGCGATCCAGTCCGGGCGTGTGAAGACGTCCAGCGGCATCTTCAATCCGTAGTCGTTGTTCAGGGCGAACTGGGAGCGGTAGAGGCGCCCCCGCGAGGAATCCGGGTCGAAGAAGTAGATGATCTCGTGCCGTTTCATGGTGTCCGGGGCCGCGAAGAACGTCGTCGCCGCCGCGTCCACGGTGCCCTTGGGGGCCGCAATCGGATCCTGCCGGGGGACGATCCCGACGCGCGTGAAGAACAGGATCGGACGCCCCTTGGAGTCCGGAAGGCAGGTGAAATTGGGATAGATCCCGGCTGCGTCGAAGTCCCGGTGGACCGTGGCGCAGGTGATGTCGGCGCGAAGGGCGTCGAACAGGATGGCGGAGCGCTCGTAGGCATCCCGGCGGGATTCGCCGCGTTCCCAGAGATCGACTCCTCCGCGGAGAAGCGTGATGAGGAGCATCCCGAGCATCACGAAGACCGCGATGCTGACGAGAAGTTCCATCAGGGTAAAGCCGCCCTGCCGGCGCCGTGGGTTCATGGGAACACCGGATTATACGCCGGATCCCGGCTAACGCTCCTCATGCCTGTGAACGATGACCGGCTGCTCGAACTCGACCTCCAGCCGGCGCAGGAGGGGGGCTTCCTTCCACTCCCCGCGGGTCCAGGCCCCGGGGAGGTAGTCGAACCCGACGCGGACCTCGATTTCGTCGGCGACGGTCGCCTCCAGGGGCCACAGGCGGGCAAGGTTGAAGTCCCGGGTCGGCGGGGCCCCCGGACGGCGGCGGAGGTCGGACCAGCGGGGGGCGTGGTTGAAACGGACCTGAACGCGGACATCGAGGGACGGCAGGGGGGCGAACTCCTCGAACCGCAGGGAGCGCCAGACGGCGCCGGTCGCGCGGCGGGTTGCGGACCAGGAGTGGCAGCGGGAGTCGTCGGAATCGGGGACAAAGCGGTCGAAGTAGCGGAACGGGAGGGCGAGCGCGAGGGAATCGACGGGGTGGGCGGCGGGATCGGTTCCGAACGCGCCGCGGATGTTGCACCCCCGGGGCGACTCGACGCCGGCGGCGGTCCGACGCGTGTAGCCGACCACCTCGCGGTCGATCAGGAGGTACCCCTCGGGGGCGAGCCCGTCGGGATCGAGCGCGAGCGTCCCATCCCCGGCCGCGGCAGGCGACAGAAGGCGGGTGATGCCGAGGAACCCCGCCGGGACCGCCGCCGCCCCGAGCGCGTGGCCCCGGGGCGTCGTCCCGAGATACCCCCGGAGAACGCCGGTCAGCCCCCCGGTCGCCGGGTCGAACCCCGTGTACCCGATCAGTTCGTCGTCCACATGCACCGCTCCCCCGCCGGGACGGATGTACGCCAGATCGGTCAGAAACACGTCGGCCGACCCCGCGTCGAGCGGACGGGCCAGCGTCGCCCGGGACGGCCACCCCGCCCTGGACCGGATCTCGTCCACGTTCTCCCCGAGCGCCCCCGGCGCCCCGGGCGCCTCGGAAAACCCGACCCGCAGCCCGCCCGCATCGGCCGACGGCAGCTCACCGCTCGGCCACCGAAGCGCGCGCACGAACCGCCCGTCGGGGACGTAGTCGTGCGCGACCGCGTCGTCCAGGCCCACCAGGAGGAACGACGGCTCGACTCGCGAGAACGGACTGAACAGCCCGAACGGCGCGCTGTTGAACTGCTGCAGCCAGACCGCCGCCGCGATCGTCCGCTCTTCGCGGATCTCGCCATCCTCGTGCATCAGCGTGATCCGGTCCCCGCGGTCCGCCCGCAGGTCCGGCAGCGCGAACGTCGGGAGCACCTTCGCCCCGTTCTCGTGGGCGCGCGGCGGAAGGCCGGGAAGCCAGATCGTCTCCCGGAGGAGCGGAAGCGGGACCGGGCCGGGCGGGCTTCGGCCGATGACGCCGATCCAGGCGTCGTTCCCGGCCTTCTGGACGGGGCCGAACAGTTCGCCGTCGATGCAGAGGATCGTCGGGCTCGGGTAGCCGTCGTGCGTGGAGACATGAAAGCCGTAGAGGCTGACGGATTCGCCCTGGACGTGGTCGGCGTCCTCGGTGCCGAAGCAGCCGCGCTGGAGCTGCCGGAACGAGTCGCCGGTCCGCTGTTCGTAGTGGACGATTTCCGGCATCGCGGTGCCGACGAGGAGGTAGCCGCGGTCGGGAAACTTCTCCGCGGTCCCCGGCGGAACCGGCAGCGTCTGCGCCCCGCGGAGGAAGGCGCGACGCGGCGGATCGTCGGGCGGACCGGCGACGACCGTGACGGTTTCCGCGAAGGTGCCGAAATTCCCACCGGCCAGGCGGCCGTCCCCGGCGCCGATCCCCTCCCAGACGACCGGCGGAAATTCCATGTTCGCGAAGGTGTAGGTCAGCTCCGCGCGCACCAGGTGGGCCGCGTACCCCCACCACGTCGCGGACGCGTCGGCCGGATGCGCCGCCGCCGTCGTCCCCCGCGCCCCGCGCCGGCACCCCATGAACCGGGATCCGGTCCGCGACGCATACTCGATCGCCTCCGCGCCGACCCGGAGCACGCCGGTCACCGGGAAGCCGGACACCCCTTCCCTCGCGACCAGTTCCGTATCGCTCGCGCTCACGCCGGCCGCCAGGTGCACGTGCCGGAGCTGCCCCGACGCCGTCTCCGCACCCCACGATCCGACCGGGAGCCCGTCGAGCAGGAGCATCATCCCGCCCGGCCGGGTGGCCTCCCAGGAGACGCCCGCGTGGTACCAGCGCCCCGGAATCAGGGCGACCGGATGGGTGACCTGCGTCCAGGCTTTCTCCAGCGTCCCGTCCTTCACGCTGAGCCGGAGAAACGCGCCCCCGGACGACCCCACTCCCTCGTACGACAGGATCATCCGATCCGACCACTCCCGGTCGCCGGCTTCGAGGACGGTGAAGTTCCCCGACCCGGCGCGGAACCAGAGTTCCACCGCGCCCGGACGCCAGGTCACGAGGTTCGTGGACGGAACCCTGAACACGTCGGGAACCCCCCAGGTCATCCCCTCCCCCGCCGGCATCCCGTCGTTCCTCCCGTCGAAATGAATCGAGAACGGCCACGGGCCGCGGAGGTCCGGCGCCGAGGCGGCGGTCAGCCAGGCTCCGCGGGCGCGATCGTTCGAGGGAAGCTCGAACGCGGGGTTGGCGGGCCCCGTCCACATTCCCGTCGCGAGTCCCAGGTCGAACGGCCGGAGGAAGTCCTGCTGGCTTCGGACGCGCCAGAGCAGCGGTCCCGCGGGGGCCGCTTCGATCACCTCGCGCAGGCCGGTCACCGACGCCGTGCCGCCGCTTCCGGAGTCGGCCACACCCTGCGCGTCGACCGAGATGCAGTTCCAGGACTGGAAGGAGAAGGGCAGCGACCCCGTCCCGCGGAGCAGGCGCGATCCGGGGGTGTGCGCGGACGTCAGGATCGCGCGCTCGTCCCACGCGCTGATCGACCGGACCTCGGCGCGGCCGTGCAGCCAGGTGGCGAACTCCTCGCGATTCCGGAACCGCCGCTGCTCGATCCCCGCCGCGATGCGGTCCGCCTCGACCGCCGACACGACATCGTCGTCGCTGATCGAGAGCCCCTCCAGGCACGCGGCGATGACCGCGCGGTGCGCGGTCAGGAGATTGACCGGGTGGCGGACCTCGGCCTCGACGATCGCTCCGAGGACCGCCGCCTCGCCCAGGCCGGCCGCCAGGATCCCGCCGTCCGTCGCGCCGCCGTCCCCG
>JABWAY010000426.1 GCA_013360825.1 Candidatus Brocadiia bacterium
CCCGCGCCGGCCCCCGCCGCGCGGGGTCGCGGCATGTCCCCCGGAGGCCGGAACCCCGCCCCCGCGGCGGCGAAGAACAACACCCTGCTCTTCGCCGGCATCGGCGGCGGAGCCCTGCTGCTCATCGTGATCGTCGCCGCCCTCGTCATGAACAAGGGCGGGGATGCCAAGGGGAAAGGGTCGTCCGGGAAGGGCGAGACCGCGGCGGACGCGAGGTTTGAGAAGCTCAAGGCGCTGCGCGAGGACTCGGCGCAGTACGCCTACGAGTACGCGGAGGAGTGCGAGAAGCGGGCCGACCGCGCCCAGGCGGAGGAGTACTACCTGAAGGCGGTCAAGCTGGATCCGAACCACGACTTCGCGCAGCGGAAGCTGCAGTCCTGGTGGGACGAGATCAAGAAGCCGGCCTGCAACGGGGATCTCGCCAAGCTGACGGAGGGGCTTGCCTGGCTCGAGAAGGCGAAGCTGGAGGCGACCCGGACGACGCTGGCGGAGTGGCTCGTGAAGCAGGACCCCGAGAACTCCACGGCGCGGAAAATCCTCGGACACGAGCAGTTCGACGGGAAGTGGTACACGGCCGACGAGATGGACCTGGTGAAGGTGGCGGCGGCGAAGCGGGTCGAGCATGCGGAGTACGACAAGCTGACGCCCCGCGGGAAGAAGGTGTTCTCGCTGAAGAACGACTACGAGAAGTCTTTCGGCGAGAAGAAGAAGCACTTCCAGGATTGCGGGCCGGACGCTCCGTACCTGCTGCTCTGCGAGGATTCGCCGAACTACAGCGCGGACCTCGTCCTCGGCGACTTCAAGGGCGTCGTGAAGACCCTGTACGACCTGTTCTTCCAGCGGTACAGCAAGCTCTTTGACGTCCAGTCGTTCGGCGAGAACGAAGTCTGCTTCATCTACATTTTCGAGAGCCGGCAGCGGTACATCGAGAGCACGGGCGCCCCGTACTTCGCGGGCGGGCATTTTGACACCCAGAAGGGCCAGATCTTCATCTACATGGACACGCCGGACAAGTACGAGACGATCTTCCACGAGGGGATCCACCAGCTGGTCCACACGATCTCGCAGATGAAGGTCGAGAAGCTGACGGAGCGCCGGAACGTGAACATGTTCTGGTTCACCGAGGGGATCGCGACGTTCTTCGAGGGGTTCAAGCGGGATGCCCAGGGGGGATTCATCCTGGGAGAGATCTCGCAGAAGTACCTGCCGACGGCGAAGCAGCTGGTCACGACGGGGAAGCACATGAAGCTGACGGAGATCATGAAGCTCAGCTACGTCGACTTCTCGCGGCGATCGGGCGATCCGAAGTTCGTGATGAACATGTACTCGCAATCCTGGTCCATCGTGTACTTCCTCTACAAGTTCGACGGCGGGAAGTACAAGGACAAGTTCGAGACGTACTACAAGTCCGAGGTGGCGCAGAAGGGGAGTTTCGACGCCGCGAAGGCGGCCTTCGGCGATCTGGACCAGTTGAACAAGGAATACGAGGAGTTCGTGAAGAACCTGAAGTAGCCGTGCATGGTCTCACCGGAAAGGCCGGCCCCCGGGGCCGGCCTTTTTTTTCATTGAAGTCGGACCGGCGGGGAGACGCCCGGCGCGCCGTCGCTGCGGCTCAGGGGCGCTCGATCAGCGTCGCGACGCCGGGATCGGCCAGGTCGATCCAGAGCGCGCGGATCGCGGCGTCGGACCGGCCCGCGTTGCACCCCAGCGTCCGGCCGACGCGGTGCGTCGCCGATCCGCTCAGGAGCGGCGCCTCGTGGATGTGCCCGTGGAGCGAAATCGCGGGCTGGACCCGGAGGATGAACTCCCGGACGTCCGCGCTTCCCACCGGAAAATTCCCCCAGCGCAGGTCGAGTCCCGTGTCGAACGGGGGATTGTGCGCCATCAGGACGGTCCTGGACCAGTCGCGGGGGGCGGGGAGGGCGCGGAGCTCGTCGGCGAGCGTCGGGCGGGCGTCGAGCCACCGGTTCGGGTTGTCGACGGGGGCGGGGAGGACGCCCTGCGACATCCAGCACCGGCCGCGGGGCTCGCGGCGCGTGGAGAATTCTTCCCGCCGCTCGTGGTCGATCAGCCAGTAGGGAGTGGGGGAGCAGAGGGAGAACCCGATGAGATCCCAGTCCCCGAGGGGGACGCAACGGCCGTGGACGCAGATGCCGGCCCCGGGGGGTGGATCCACCGTGGTCGCCCACTCATGATTGCCCGCGATCCAGTAGACCGGCGCCCCCGCCGCCGCGCACCACCTCGCAAAAGGCTCCCCGGCCTCCCCCCGCTGCGCCGCCGGCGCCGCTTCCACCGGAGCGCTGTTCGAAAACAGGTCCCCGCCGAGGAGGATGGCATCCGGGCGGCACTCGTGTGCGAGGCCGGCGAGGGCGTTCCAGGTCCGGGGGGAGCCGTGGATATCGGAGGCGAAGAGCAATCGCATGGTCGGGAGGGAACTCCATACAATGGCGGCCGATGCGTCAAGGCTGCGGGACGTGCGGGGACGGGCGGGAGCCGGGCGGGGTGGAACGCCGCCGGGGGCGGGGGCTCCGATGACGGACTCCGCGCTGAAGCGGGACCTGTCGGCGCTGATCGTCGAGGCGTCGGAGGACGCGATCGTGGGGATGTCGCTGGACGGCACGATCGTGAGCTGGAATGCCGGCGCGGTCCGGATGCTGGGGCGGGATGCGGGGGCGGCGATCGGCCGCGGGTTCGCGCTTCTGTTCCCGGGGGACGGCGCCGCGGATGCGCGGTCCCTGCTGGACCGGGTGCGGCGCGGGGAG
>JABWAY010000427.1 GCA_013360825.1 Candidatus Brocadiia bacterium
GCCGTCGTCTACCTGAACCGGCTCGCCGACGCCCTCTTCGTCGCCGCGCGCGCCGCCAACCGCGGTGGCGGCGCGACAGAAGTCGAGTGGAAGCCGCGCGGCTGATCAGCACGACGACGCGCCCCGCGTGACCGATTCCGCCCCCGCCGGTAGAATCCCCTCCGCATGCCAGACCCCTTCCAGAAATCCTACCCCGCCCGCGCGGACGTCGTCATCATCGGCGCCGGGATCACCGGGGCCTCCATCGCCTGGAATCTCGCCCGCGACTCCGGGCTCGACGTCCTCGTGCTCGACTCCGGCCCGAAAGCAGGGGGATCGACGTCGCGAAGCGCGGCCGCCTTCCGCCACCAGTTTTCCAGCGCCTCCGCGATCGAGATGTCGCTCATCTCCGGGCGCGAGTACCGCGACTTCTCGAAGACCTTCGGCTGCGAGGAGGTCTTCACCCGCAACGGGTACCTCTTCCTCTGGAGCCGCGCCGAGGACGCCGACGCCGCCGCTTCCCGCGTCGACTTCCAGCGGGAACGCGGCGTGCCGGACGTCGAGATGCTCGGGGCCGACGCGGTGCGCCGGAAATTTCCCTGGGTCGACCACCCGGAGCTGAAGGGCGCCTCGTGGTGTCCTCATGACGGGTTCCTGAAGCCGGACCTCGTGGCGTCGACGTATCTGGAGGCGGCGGTGAAGCGCGGGCGGACGCTGCTCCAGTACTCCGAGGTGACGGGGATCGAGGTTGCGGGCGGGGCGGTCCGGTCGGTGACGGTGCTGGGCCGGCATCGGATCGAGACGGGGACGGTGGTGAACGCGGCGGGGCCGTGGGCGAACGCCGTCTCGCAGCTGGCCGGCGTCCAGATTCCGCTGACGCCGGTGAAGCGGTACCTCTATTTCACGAATCAGCTGCCCGGGGAAGGCGTTCCCGGGTGGCCGCTGACGGTGCTGGATCTCGAGGTCTACGGGCGTCCCGAGCACGACGGGCTGATGATGGGGTGGGATCTCCGGCCGGCCAAGCCTTCTGGGTGGGACCGGTTTCCTCCGCCGACCCTGGATGCGGCGTCGCTGAACGACCGGATCGAGCCGGGGTTCGGGATCGGCCCCGACGACTATGGATTCGAGGTCCTCTCGCGCATGGCGGAATGGATTCCCGTCGTGGCGGAGAAGGCGGGGCTGGACCATGCGTCGTGCGGTTACTACGAGGTGACGCCGGACGAGAAGGCGATCGTGTCCTGGGACCCGCGCGTGCGGGGTCTCCTTCACGCCGCCGGATTCAGCGGGCACGGGGTGATGCACGCCCCCGCCACCGGCCGGCTCGTGGCGGACATGATCCTCGGGCGGCCGGCTCCGATCGATCTCAAGGCGCTGTCGCTGGACCCGCTCCTGCGGAACGAGGAGCGGGACGACCCGGAGCGGATGGTGATCTGAGCGGCGGAGGAACCGGCGGAAGCGGGGGACTGCGATGGCGGGGCTGATGGGACTGCTGCGGCGCTACCCGGGAGCGCTGTGGCTCCTGTTCGCCGGGCGCCTCGTCACGGCCGCGGGGTTCTCGTTCTCGTTCCCGACGTTCACGCTGTACGCCGCGAACAGCCTGCACGTGTCGGGGAGCCGGATCGGGACCGTGCTGCTCCTGGCGGGACTGATCGGCGCGGGGGCGAAATACGTCGGAGGTTCCCTGTCCGACCGGATCGGGCGCAGGGGGGTGATGCTCCTGGCCCTCGGCGGCCGCGCCGCGACGTCGTTCGGCATCGCCTGGCTGATCGCATTCCGCCCCGAGTTCCCGGCGATCGCCGCCGTCTTCGTCGCGTCCAATGCCTTCGGCCAGCTGTTCGAGCCCAGTTCCCAGGCGTACGTCAGCGACATCACGTCCGGGCGGGTGCGCGTCGAGGCCTTCGGCCTCGTCCGGATGGGGATCAACGCCGGCTGGGCGATCGGCCCGGTCCTGCTGGTCCTCCTCCACAAGAGCTACGCGACCGCCTTCACCGTCACCGGTTTCGTCTTCACGTTTTCCTTCTTCCTCTTCCTCCTCGCCGTCCGCGAACCTGTCCACGCTCCCCGCCCCTCGCCCGTCCCCGGGGCCCCGACCGGGCTCCTCTCGAACCGTCCCTTCCTCGTGCTCTGCCTCGCCTCCATGGTGGTCATGACCGTTTCCTCGCAGCTCGTCATGACGACCTCCATCTACACGACGCGGCATGTCGGCCTGGATCCGGCCCTCGTCCCCGTGCTCTTCTCCATCAACGGCGCGCTCGTCGTCCTTCTCCAGTTCCCCGCATCGCGCTGGATGGGGCGCGTCGGCCTGGTTCCCGCACTCGTTCTCGGCTCCCTCTGCTATGGCCTCGGCTACGGCGGCTATGCCTTTTCCTCCGGCCTCGGCCAGTTCGCCCTGTGCATCGCCGTCGTGACCGTCGGGGAAGTGCTGGTGGCGCCGGGGCAGATTTCGCTCGCGTCCGAACTCTCCCCCGCCGGTGAGCGCGGACACTATCTCGGCGTCCAGGGCCTGGTTTCCAACCTGGGATGGTGTCTCGGACCCTGGATCGGCGGGCAGATCCTGGATCGCCACCCCGGACCGGGGGGAGCCCTCTGGTTCCCCCTCGCGGGCGTCGCCGCCTGCGCCGCGCTCGTTTTCGGCTCGCTGCGCTTCTTCGGCCCGATCGGGCGCACCTCCGAAGGCGCCGCGACGGCGGGAGTCGCCCCGTGAGCGCCTTTCAGCCGGCCCGCGCCCTCGCGTTCGCCCGCTCCGTCTCCCGCCCGCGCCTGTCCGGGACGGAC
>JABWAY010000070.1 GCA_013360825.1 Candidatus Brocadiia bacterium
GGCGCGGTCGCGCCCGGCGGCGGGGGGTCCGCGGCGGGGGCGGGCGGCGGGGCGGGAGGGAGGTCGCTCATCTCACCTCAGTAGGCGTTCGGGTTCACGAACCCGCGCGCCACGGTCAGGAGGACGATCCGGGCGTCGAGCCAGAGCGACCAGTTCTCGATGTAGTAGAGGTCGTACTGGATGCGCTTTTTCAGGCTCGTGTTCCCGCGCCATCCGTTCACCTGCGCCCACCCGGTGATCCCCGCCTTCATCTTGTGGCGGAGCATGTAGCGCGGGATCTGCTTCTTGAACTGGTCGATGAAAACGGGGCGCTCGGGGCGCGGGCCGACGACGCTCATGTCGCCGACGAGGACGTTCCAGAACTGGGGGAGTTCGTCGAGCGAGGTCTTCCGGAGAAAGGAGCCGAACGCCGTCTTGCGCGGGTCGTCCTTCACCGCCCATTTCGCGCCGGTCTGCTGTTCGGCGTCGATGCGCATCGAGCGGAACTTCCACATTTTGAACACCCGGCCGTCGAGCCCCATCCGTTCCTGGCCGTAGAAGACGGGTCCGGGGGATGTGAGTTTGACGCCGACGGCGATCGCGAGGAGGAGGGGGGAGATCAGGATCAGCACGACGGCGCTGAAGGCGACGTCCGCGATCCGCTTGAGGACCTGGTTCCAGCCGTAGAGCGGGGATTCGCGGAGGAGGATGACGGGGAGGCCGTCCACGTCGGCGATCGAGTGGTTGAGCGCGTCGAACGACCCCATGTCGGGGATGACGCGCACGTCGACGGTTTCCTCGCCGAGGGAGGCGACGAGCGACTCGAGGAGCTGGTGTTCCTGCGCCGGGAGGGCGAGGTAGACCTGGTCGATCCCGTGCTCGCGGATGAGCGACGGGAGGGCGTCCGGGCGGCCGAGGACGGGGACGCGGTGAATTTTCATCCCCTGCCGCTCGTCGCGCGCGTCGACGTATCCGACGGGGAGGATCCCCATCCACCGCTGCTTCCGGAGGGAGATCGCGAGCTGCTGCCCCGCCCGCCCTGCGCCGACGATCAGCGCGCGGCGGACGTTCCAGCCGTGGCGGCGCGCCCAGCGGAGGATGATCCGCGCGCCGGTCCGCTCCAGGGCGAGGAGGGAAGCGTTGAACAGCAGAAATATCCCGAACACGCCCCGGGAATACTCGTAGGTCTTGTAGACGAACGTCACCCCGGTCATGAGCAGGAACACCAGCAGCTGCGCGCGCGAGATGTCGAACCACTCGCTCAGAAGCGAGTCGCTCCGCCGCGGGGTGTAGAGGCGGCAGTAACGGTAGGAGAACGCCCCCAGCAGCAGGATCACCGGGAGAAACCGCGCGTAGTGCTCGAAGTCCGGGCGGCCCAGCGGCGCGGGCCAGAGCCCCGAGTCGAACCGCACCCAGAAGGCGAGCGCCCACGCCGCCGCCGTGACGCTCATATCGGCGACGAACATGACGGCTTCGATCAGCTGGCTGTTGCGCTTGAGCATGATCGGGGGGCTCCCCCGGGCGACCCCGATGATAGCGGCGCGGGGTCGGGGCACAAGGAGTGCCGCGGCGAAGTGGTCCCCGAAATTAGCTTGTTGCGGGCGAATCGACAGCCGGAAGACTGTCTCCAAGTTCTCGTTTTGACCCAAGCAGGGGTGAGGCGTACAGTATGGGGCATGAGCGCACAGAAGCGGATGGTTACCACTCCAGAAGGCGTGAAAGAGGTCGTTTCGGTGGCGGTCCTCGCCTCCAAGGAGGGATTCAACGTCTACGATCTGGCAGACGGGCACACCATCAAGATGAAAACAGTGGTCCTGGACGTCGTCCGCGTCGAAGGAGTCAAGGATGAGCTCGGAAACCCCGTCTATCATGTGCAGCACCGCGTTCTCATGACCGCGGCGCCCACGGAAGCGAAGGGGGAGTGATGCCGTCGATACATGCCGAGTCGACCTGGTCGTTTTGGGATATCTCTCCCGAGCCCGGGCGTTACTTCGGGCACAACCACGCTTCGGCATCCCTGAGTGCGGATCTGCGGCCGAACTCTCGACGTGGTGGCTTCAGCTTTGACACCACAGAGCAGGTCCGGTCGGCTCCCACCGCAGACGCCGCGGGATCCCCCGGCGTCGAGTCCATCCCGGGCGTGTGTGGCGGAAATCCGTGCGTTGTCCGCACTCGCATACCCGTCTGGACGCTCGAGGCGTGGCGACGTCAAGGCCTGACGGACGTCGAGATTCTTGCTACCTATCCGACCTTGCGGGCGATCGATCTCGTGCACGCGTGGGAGTTTGTCCGGAAGAATGCGGCGGACGTTGAAAGGCAAATTGGTCTGAATGAGCGCGCCTGAGGTGACGGCGTTTTATGGCAACGAAAATTTTCCGCTTCAGGTCATTCGTGCCCTCCGGGTCTTCGGCCACGATGTCCTCACAAGCCTCGAGGCCGGGAATGCGAACCGGGGCGTCCCCGATGCCGACGTCTTGACATTCGCTCGCGTGCAGAAGCGGGTGTTGCTTACCCTGAATCGCCATGACTTCAGGCTCCTCCACGCGGCCTCACCGGAACATGAAGGCATCGTAGCGTGTACCGAGGACAAGGACTTTGAGCGCCAGGCCCGGAGCATTGACGCCCGCGTGAAGGCCGAGACGCCACTTGCCGGGAAATTTATTACTGTCTACCGGCCTGCGCGGTAGGCAGTGCTGAGGCCGGAGGATTGCCAGGCCGCCGAGAGACCAGCAGGGTCATGGGGACCGATCGAGCGCCATTGGCTTTTCCTCCGGATTCTCCACAACTTCCCTCGAACCTCCCGGGCCGGCGAGCGTCTATGATGGGAGGAACCGATGAGAATCCGCACCGCCGTGCTGCTCGCACTCGCCCTGTCCGCCCTCGCCCCGTTCGCGGAGGAGCCGGATGCGCAGATCCGCGCCCTGGTCACCGCGCTGGGCGCGGACGAGGTGGAAGTGCGGGAGTCGGCCGAGCGCGACCTCCTCGCGCTCGGAGAACCCGCACGCGAGCGGCTCCAGGCAGAGATGGAGAACGCGAGCGATCCGGAGATCCGGTCCCGTCTCGGGCGAGTCCTCCGCCGGCTCGACATCCCGAAGTGGAAGGATTCCCTCGCCGAGGCGCTGCAGGCGGCGAAGGCGCGCGGGAAGCTCGTCATCGTCGTCCAGGTCGGAGCGAACGAGGCGCGCGGATTCGGATCTTTCATGCAGATGACGACGGAGCTCGAGTCGGTCACGCAATCGCTCTCTGGGTGCGAACTGGTCTGGGAAGGGCCGTCGAAGCCGGGTGCGGAGGGCCAGCCCGCGATGCCGCGCGATACCTTCGAGGCGTCCATGGACCGGTTCGACGGCCACCAGGGGCTCCGCGACATCCGCATCTGGTTCCTGACGTCGGAGGGGAAAGTCCGGCACATGCTGCAGGGGTGGTGGGGGGAGGCGCGGCTGAACGCGGAGATCGCGCGCGCCCGGGATTTCCTCGCCCTGCCGGTCACGGAGGTCCGCGAACGGCGCGCGGCGATCATCGACGAGCTCAACGCAGAATTCGCGGCCTCGTCCTGCGGCAACGCCCGGCGCCACCTCGGGCCGTGGCAGTGCTCGGCGGTCGGATGCGTCTCCCAGCGACTGAGCATGATCTACGCCGCCGGTTCGGAACTCCTGGATCGGGATGTGACAGAGGGGTTCCCGGAGCCCTGGGCGCCCGGCACCGGCCCGGCGGCGATCCGCAGGCGCTGAACGCCGGTCAGGTGACCGGGGGCGCCTCGGTGAGGCCCAGTTCGGCGAGCAGCGCTTCCGCCTTCCGCCGCTGACGGCGCCTCACGAACAGGCTGACCGGCCAGAGCCCCCGCCATGTGAGCGGGAAGGCGCCGCGAAGCGTCAGCGTGTAGCGGTTGCGTTTCGGGTCGAAGCGCATCCACCCGTCCGCGACGAGCGTCTCCATGTCCTGCCGCATCCCGAGGATATAGGCCGCGGGCATGGCGACGACTGCGGGAGGGGGCTCCCAGGTCGCATCGGTCTCGCGGGCACGGAGTGCGAGGTGGACGGCCTCGAGGAAAAGCGGTGCCTGGATCTGGTCGAAGACATGGACCTGTTTGTGAGGCCACTCCGTCCTCGGGAGGAGGCTGGGGGTGTTGGTCGTGTTCAGGACGCGGCCGTTCTGTTTCCGGCTGCTGAACTCCACCACCCGCGCCTGGAGCCGCCAGAGGGAGCCGGCGAGGCTGTGGATCGCGATGACATTCGCGACGACGCTCTTCTGCCGGTGGGTCATGATGAGAAGGTCGATCGAGGAGCGGAGGTGCAGTCCGCGGACGGTCCAGCGCTGCGCCTCCCCGTAGCCGGCGTCGGCGAGCGTCGGGCCGATGGCATCGAACCAGGCGTCGACCTCTCCCGATCCGGGCTGCGGCTCGCGGGGGAGGAAAGACGGCTCCGCGGCCTGCCAGGCGGTGGACCGGACGATCAGCGGGGCGACGAGGTAGATGAGCGCGAGGAACGCGAGCAGGACCGCGAGTCCGATGGTCAGCCCCAGGGCGACGACTGCGACCGGGTGCACCGTCTAGCGCGCCTCCCCGCGGCGCCCTCTCTTCAGCCACCGGTTCAGCCATCCGAGCATTTCCCCGTACCAGTGCCGGCTGGTGCGCGGCTTGAGGATCCAGTGGTTCTCCTCGGGGTAGACGGCCAGGCGCGCCGGGAGCTTCATCGCCTTGTAGACGTTGTAGATCTCCAGCCCCTGCACCGAGGGAACCCGGTAGTCCTTCTCGCCGTGGAGGATCAGCATCGGGGAGCGGAAGCCGCGCGCGTGGCGCATCGGGTTCCAGCGGTCCATGCCTTCCATCCGGTCCCACGGTTCGCCGCCCATCGACCGGGCGCGGCCCTGGGTGTGATCGCTGGCGTACTGCGTCTGGAGGTCCGAAACGCCGGCGTGGTTGACGATGCACGCGAAACGGTCGGTCTGGGAGGCGATCCAGGCGGCCATGTACCCGCCGTAGGAGCCGCCGGTTGCGGCCATGCGGCGCGGATCGACGAGGCCGCGGGCGATGAGGGCGTCGGTGGCGACGGTGATGTCGTAGTACGGCTGGTCTCCCCAGCGGCCGAGGATGGAGGCGGCGAACTTCTGGCCCCACCCGGTCGAGCCGTGGAAATTGACGAGCGCGACGACGTACCCCGGCGCCGCGAAGGCGTGCGGGTTCCACCGCCAGTGCCAGTCGTCGCCGAAGGCGCCGTGCGGGCCGCCGTGGATGATGTGGACGAGCGGGCGGCGCTTCGAGGCGGGAAGGGGTGTGCGCGGGATTTTCTCGCCGGGGGGGTGGTAGACCCACATATGGACGGGATCGCCGTCCGCGCCGGTGACGTGCATCTCCTCGACCTCGCAGAGGAGGATGTTTTTCATCGCGGGCTTTGTGAACGATGTGAGGAGGCGAAGCTTGCGGGTGCGGAGGTCGATGACGCCGGCTTCCGGCGGCTGCCGGACGCCGGTCACGCTCACGAAGGCGAGTCCGCCCGCGATTTCAGGGGCGCTGAAGGTCATCCGCCGGACGAGGAGTTTCGGGGCGGCGGTGCGCGGGGTGCGGAGGGCGGCGGCGACGTCGAGGGCGAACAGGCCGGTGCGGGCGCGGTCCTCGGCGCGGATGTACAGGGTCCGCGAGTCCGCCGACCATTCCCACCCGCTGGCGCTTCGATCCCACCCCTCCGTGAGGACGGTGTGGCGGCCGCTTCGGAGATCGAGGGCGACCAGGCGGACGCGGTCGGCGTAGAAGTCGTGTTCGCGCTGCATGCCGTAGGCGAGCCGGCGGCCGTCCGGCGACCAGCGGGCGCCGGTGCTGTCGGGGAACTCTTCCGACGAGACGAGGCGGACTTTGCCGGGTTTCGACCCGGGCCGGATCGTCGCGGGGACGCCGACCGTGTGGACGCCCCAGAGGACCGGGTCGTACGGCGGGAGGGAGCGGCAGGCCGAGAATGCGATCGCGGCGCCGTCGGGGGAGATTTCGTACTGGCCGGAGGGGTCTTCCGGGGACCAGCGGAGTACGGAGTCGGGGATCAGGTCGAGGACGGCGCGGGTGGCGAGGTCCATCGCGAAGAGGTGCTGGACCTTTCCGTCGGTCATCCACTGGTCCCAGTGGCGGTACCAGCGGTCCTCGGTGACATGGACGCGGCAGGGGTCTTCCTCGCGTTCCTTCGCGCGCCGGGCGGCGGCCTCCGGGGTGCGGGCGTCGGCGTAGACCGCGGCGACGAACGCGATCCGGCGGCCGTCGGGGAACCAGCGCGGGTCGGCGGCGCCGAGCGGGAGGTCGGTCAGGCGTTCGGGCTCCCCGCCGCCCATCGGCAGCAGGTAGACCTGCGGCCGGTCGGGGTGCTTCGGCCCCGAAGTTTTCTTTTCGTCCTTCTTCCCGCCGGGTTTCCGCACGAACAGCAGGCGCGTCCCGTCCGGGCTCCACGCCGGCGACCCGCTCGACGCCTCCGCGTGCGTCAGCGCCCGCGGCGCCGCGGCCCCCTGCACGTCGACCAGCCAGAGCCGCGTGGTCGCCTCGTTCGACTCCATCGACCATTCCGTCACCGGAACCACGCACCGCGTCCCGTCCGGGGAGGGCACCGGCGCCCCCACCCGCGGGATCGACCACAGGTCCTCCACCGTCATCGGACGTCGCGCCATCGCCGGGCCTCCCCTCGGGTCAGCCCCGCACGCTAAGCCCGCGCCCGCCCCCGCGCAAGCCCGGTGAATCCGGCATGAAATCCCGATGAAGCAGTTGGCGCGGCCGCCCGCCCGCCCCAGAATGTCCCCGTGCTGACCCTCCGCGCCCTCCTCCCTCATACCCGCATCGCCGGCGGCGTCCGCCGCTTCCTCGAACTCGGCAACCGCTTCGCCGACCGCGGCCACCAGTTCGCCGTCTTCAAGCCCGACGTCGCCCCCCCGCCCTGGTTCCCTACGCGCTTCTGGTTCCGCCCCCTCGACACCGTCCTCGCCCACCCGTACGACGTCACGATGTGCGGCGACACCGGCCTTCTCCACCTGCTGGGGCGGGCGCCGACGAAACTGCGCGTCCTGGTCGCGCTGGGGGACCGGTACGCGGAGAAGTACCGCGCCTATCTTCAGGAACACCCGGACACGCTCGTGATCGGAAACTCCTCCGCGTGGACGGAGTACCTCCCCGGCGTCACGGGGCTCGCCGTTCCCGGCGGCATCAACCTGGAGCAGTTCTGCCCGGGGGAACGGCGGCCCGGGCCGTACACGGTGACGGTGGTCGGGACGGTGGGAAAGAAGCGCGAGGCGGTGCCGGTGGTGCTGGAGGCGTTCCGGCGGCTCGGGTGGAAGGATGCGCGGCTGCGGATCGTCGGCGGGGAGACCGGGCGGCTTCCGTGGTGGCGATTCCGGACGCGGAGCCGGGTCGAGCTCGTGGACGGACAGGACCAGGCGGCGCTGGTCGGGTTCTACCGCGACTCGGACGTGTTCGTGACGATGGAACGGACGGCGGGGTGGTCGAATCCGGCGTGCGAAGCGATGGCGTGCGGGATTCCGGTGATCTGCACGCGCCACGGGACGGGGGATTTCGCGGACGCCTCGACGGCGCGGGTCGTTCCCGACGACGACGTGGACGCGCTGGTGCTGGCCCTGCGGGACGTCCGCGCGAATCCGGAGGAGGCCCGGGCGCGCGCCGGGGCGGGCCTGCGGCGGATCGGCGCCTTCGAGTGGGGACGCGTCGCGGACGGGCTGCTGCGCGTCTTCGAGGAATGCCTCGCGCGCGCCGGCGGGCCCCTCCTCGGGCACCGCACCTGACCGCTCAGCGCGGTTCGCGCGCCTTCTCGGCCTTCGCGTCCCCGGGGTCCTTTTTCTTTCCCGCCGCGCGCTCGAGCCGGTCCGCGACCGCGAGCCCGAGCCCGACCGCCTGGGGGACGGAGACCACGACCGCGTCGAACCCGCGGCGGTCGACCTCGCGGAGCGCCTCGTAGAGCCCGCGCGCCATGTCGGCCATCCCCACCGGGAGCATGATGGTCTCGATCCCGATCGGCGGCTTCGCGGGGAGGGTGTTGGTCAGGATCGCGACCTTGCGCCCCGAGGCGCGCAGCCGGTTCGCCTTCCGGACCAGCTCCTCGGGCTTCGCCAGCACGACCCCCGCCTTCGGGGAGTAGTGCTGCGTCACCTGGCCCGAGGTGCGGACCGAGGTCTCCTCGCGCACCACCGGGACCGACCTCCCGAGCAGTTTCTCGATCTCCTCGCGCGTCACCCCGCCCGGGCGCAGGATCGTCGGCTCGCCCGTGGAGACGTCCACGATCGTGCTCTCGATCCCCACCGCGCACGGCCCGCCGTCCAGGATCAGGTCGACCTTCCCCCCGATGTCGTCGTAGACGTGCTGCGCCGTCGTCGGGCTCACCTTCCCGTACCGGTTCGCGCTCGGCGCCGCAATCGCCCCGTCGAACGCCTTGAGCAGCGCCAGCGCGACCGGGTGCCCCGGGACGCGCAGGCCGACCGTGTCCTGACCCCCGGTCACCGTCGTCGGGATCCGGTCGGATTTCTTCAGGATCAGCGTCAGCGGCCCCGGCCAGAACCGCGCCGCCAGCCGGTGCGCCGCCTCGGGGAACTCCGCCGCATACTCCTGCACCGCGTTCGCATCCCCCACGTGCACGATCAGCGGATGCCCCTCCGGCCTCCCCTTCAGCTTGTACACGCGCTTCACCGCCTTCTCGTTCAGCGCGTCCGCACCGAGCCCGTAGACCGTCTCGGTCGGAAACGCCACCAGCCCCCCGCTCTCGAGGATCCGGACCGCGCGCGCAATCTCACCCTGGGTGATGTACATGCCCCGGTATCATACCTCCGGGAGCGCTTGCGTCCCCGCAAGCGTTCGCGTCATGATGGGCGGGTTCCCGCAAACAGGAGAGACCGATGGCCTCAAAGGCGCAGGACTGCCGGGCGATGGGGGAAGCGCGGATCGAGGTGGCGCGTGTGGCGAAGACGCCGATGGACTGGAAGCGTCTGTGGAAGAAGCCTGCGCACGAGTGGGCGATCCGGTGGGGGACCTGCTGGAAGGCGTGTTTTGAGTACCGGGTGACGGACTTCGCGGCGGAGGTCGGGATGTTCGTGGACGTGCTGGGGTTCCCGACGAACGCGTTCGGGCCGGACTACGCGATGTTCACGTCCCCGGAGAAGGACTTCTATTTCAGCGTGGTGAAGGCGAAGGCGGGGGAGAAGCCGACGCCGGCGGACGCGGTCCACCTGCAGTTCATGGTGGAGGACCTGTTCGGGCTGGCGAAGGAGTTCGAGGCGCGCGGGGTGGTGTTTGAGCAGGCGCCGACGTCGCACGAGGGGTCGCCGATCTACAGCGCGACGTTCCGGACGCCGAACGGGATTCCGGTCGACCTCTGGGGGATGGTGGACCCGAAGACGACGATCCGGCGGAAGCCCGAGGGGGCGAAGAAAGTGAAGGTCGGGGCGCGGTAGGCGGGGCGGGTCAGAGGTGGAGGACGGAGCGGTAGAGATCCTCGAGGCGGCGGATCCAGCGGCCGGCGGTGTACTTCGTCTCGACGAGGAGGCGGCCGGCGGCGCCCATGGTGGCGCGCGCGCGGGGATCGGCGATCAGTTTTCCCAGCGCGCGGGCCATCGTGTCCGGGTCCCCCGGCGTGACGAGGATCCCCGCGCCGGATTCCCCCAGCGCGTCGCGGCACCCGCTGACGTCGCTGGCGACGACCGGGCGGGAGACCGCCATCGCCTCCAGGAGGGCGAACGGGAGTCCCTCCCAGCGTGAGCTGAGGACGGCGATGTCCGCGGCGGCGGCCAGGTCGATCGGGTCGGTCCGGTGGCCCGGGAGGAGGACGCGGTTTTCCATCCGGAGCTCGCGGGCGAGCGCCCGGACCTCCTCCTTCTGCCGGCCCTCCCCCGCGAACAGGACATGGACGTCCGGCGCGAGCCGGTGCGCGGCGCGGACGAGCGTGAACGGATCCTTCGGCGCGTCGAGGCGGCCGATCATGGCGAGAAGGGGTGCGTGCTGGGGGATGTTGAGGGCGGCGCGGACCTCGGCGCGCGGTTTTGACGGTTCGCACTCCTCGATCTTGAGCGCGTTCGGGAGGACGACCAGCCGCTCCTCCGGGGCGAGCCCGGCTTCCAGCGCCTGGCGCTTCTCCTCCTCCGTCACGCAGACGAGGCGCGTCGTCCAGAGGCCGGCGACGCGTTCGAGGGCGCGGTACGCGGTCCGTTTCCAGGCCGGGAGGTCGTAGTGAAAATAAAAACCGTGGGGCGTGTACAGCGTCGGGAGACCGCTGGCGCTTCCCGCCAGCCGCGCCAGCAGGCCGGGCTTGGAGGTGTGGGCGTGGATGAGGGCGGGGCGGCGGCGGCGGAGGAGGCGGACGAGGCGGTAGAGGACGACGGCGTCGTGCGGGTGGGGTTCGCGGCGGATGGGGAAGGGTGTGACGCGGACGCCGGTGCGGGCGAGGTCGTCGAGGAACGCGGGGTCTTCGAGGGGGGAGGCGGCGACGCTGACGGAGAAGGCGGACTTGTCGATCAGTTCGCAGATCATGCGGACGTGTTTTGCGGCGCCGCCGATGCCGGGGCGGGTGACGAGGAGGATCGGGATCGCGCTCATGGGGTCAGGGAGCGAGCTCGCGGTAGAGGCGGGTGTAGGCGTCGATCATCCGGCGGAGGCCGTAGACCGTGTCGAGGCGGCGGCGGCCGGCGGCGCCGAGGGATCGGGCGCGGGCGGGGTCGGCTGCGAGGGAGGCGAGCGCGCGTCCGAGCGCGGCGGCGTCTCCCGGGGGGACGAGAAGCCCGGTTTCTCCCTCGACCACGATCTCCGGGATCGACCCCGCCGCGGAGCCGACGATCGGCAGCCCCTGCGCCATCGCTTCCAGGAGCACCAGCCCGAATCCCTCCCAGCGCGACGGGAGGGCGAAGATGTCGAAGGCGGCCATGACGGCGGCGACGTCGGTGCGGAAGCCGGCGAAATGGACGCGGGGGCCGAGCGGGGCGGCGCGGGCGCGGAGGGGGGTGTCGAGCGAGCCGCGGCCGACGAGGACGAGGCGGGCGGAGGGGAGGTGCGCCATCGCGTCGATCAGGTCGGACTGGCCTTTCTGCTCCTCGAGGCGTCCCATCGTGCCGATCACGAGGTCGTCCGGCCCGGCGCCGAACTCGCGGCGGATCGCGTCGCGCCGCGAGGGGTCCGCCGGCGGGGCGTCCATCCCGTAGGGGATCACGACGAGCCGGTCCTGCGGGAGCTTCCGCGCCGCCATGAATCCGTGGACCGCCCGGCTGATGCAGATCACCCGGTCCGCGGCGCGCGCCGCCATCCGCCCGATCAGCCCCGCGCCGAAATCCTTCAGGTACTGGTCCTCGTTGTGCTTCGAGGACACGAGCCGCGGCACGCCGGCGATCTTCGCGGCGGCTGCGCCGAAGACATCGGCCTTGAAGAGGTGCGTGTGGACGACATCGGACCCGGCGAACGCCGCGGCCAGCCGACGGAGAACCGTGGCGTCCGCCGCGTGCCGCAGGGCGAAGTCCGTGACCGCCACCCCCTGTTCCTCGAACCGCCCCCGCAGCCCGCCCGCCCCCTTGAGATACCCGACCCGGATCTCGAACTCGGGGCGCGGCAGCCCCGAGAGCAGCGCGAGGAGGTGATTTTCGGCTCCTCCGATGTCGAGCGTCGTGATGAGGTGGAAGAGTTTCACGGTGCGGGGCAGTGTCCGACGGGGGTGGCGGGGAGGGAAGGAATGTGAGCGCGGAAAATCGGCGCGGCGGGTCAGCTGCGGAGGGAGGCTGCGAAGCGGAGGATGTCCTGCGCGCGGCGGAGCCAGGTCCGGCTTTCGACGTCGGCGCGGGCGCGTTCGGCGAGCGCGGCGGCGGGGCCCGGGTGTTCGAGCGACCAGGTGATGGCGTCGGCGAGCGCGGCGGGGTCGTCGGGGGCGACCAGCCGGGCGTTGCCCGGGTGGGCGATGTCGCGGACGCTCGGAAGGTCGCTCGCGACCACGGGCGTGCCGCTCGCGAAGTACTCGAACAGCTTCAGGGGCGACGTGTGCTCCCGCGACTGCGTGTCCTTCGCCGTGTTGGGGAGGACCAGGACGTCGGCGGCGCGCGTCCGCAGCGGGACGTCGGACGGCGGAATCTGCCCGACGACCTCGAGGTTCGGGATCTCCCGCGCGCGCTCCCGCGCCTCCGCCAGCTCCCGGCCGCTTCCCCCGATCAGCATCACGCGGACACCGGGAATCCGGCGGGCCGCCTCGATCAGCGTCCCGACCCCTTTCCAGGTGAACAGCTGCCCGGTGTAGGCCGCGACGGGGCGCGCATCCCAGCCGAGGGTGCGGCGGGCCTCGGCGCGCGTCGGCAGGTTCCCGTAGCGGGCGAGATCGACGCCGTTCGGGGCGGTGAGGACGTGCCGCGCGCCGGCCTCGCGCACCTGCGCGGCGAGCGTCTCCGAGACGCACAGGACGCCGTCGACGAGGCGGAGGGCGGGGAAGAGCCGGGGGTTCGGGAGGGTATGGCACTCGTAGAGCAGCGGGAGGCCGCGGGCGCGGCAGAGCGGGGCGAGGGCCGCCGCGATGAAGATCTCGCGGGTGAAGACGAGGCCGTGCGGGAGCGCGGCGACGACCGGGACCGCGATCGCCGTGTACGTCCAGGTCTGGAGGAGAAACGCACCCTTCGCCGCGGCGCCGATCCCCGTGCGCTCGGCGGCCGGCAGCAGGTCGAGGGCGGGGAGCCGGCGGATCGCGAACGCGTCGCGCGCCACGCCGTAGTGGTCCCAGATGTCGGCCGTCTTCAGCGCGCCGGACTGCTTCCGCCACGGATGAAAAAGCGTGACCTCCGTCCCGGCGCGGGAAAACGCCTCGCACATCCGCATCGTCTGGAGCGTGTTGGCGCGTTCGGAGGGGAGGCGCGCGTTCGAGATGTAGTGGACGCGCGGCGGGGTCATGAGAGGTACGTCTCCTGCCAGAGCTGGAAGGCGAGGAGAATCCAGAGGCGGGGGAGGTGATAGGCGCGTTTCGCGACGTGGTCGTCGAAGAGCTCCGAGACGGTCCCGTGGCGGAACCAGCGCAGTTTCTCCGGAGAGAACATCTCCTTCGCGAGCGGGTTCAGCCGGCCGCGGAGCCATTCCGACGCCGGGGGAATGAACCCCCACTTGCTCCGGGTCCGGATTTCGGCGGGGAGGAGGTCCGCGAAGGCGTCGCGGAGAAGGGCCTTGTAGCGCCGCCCGCGCACCTTCTCCGCGAACGGGATCCCCGCGGCGAACTCGACGAGGTGATGGTCCAGGAACGGCGCGCGCGTCTCGACCGAGGCGAGCATGCTCATCTTGTCCATCCGCATATTCGACTCCTCGGCGATCCAGAGTTTCAGGTCGCCGTAGAGGAGGCGTTCCTGGAAACAGTCGGTGACGGGGCGGTCGACCACCCTGCGGACGACCTCCCGGACAAAATCCGGCCCCGGCAGGTCGTGCGCGATCAGCCTCGCCCTCATCTCCCGCGGAAAGGCCTCGTGCCAGGTCAGGTACCGCTCCGGCCCCGGGTCGAGCCGCGCCTTGCGGTCGAGCTTCCCGAGGTTCGCGTTGAGGCGGAGAAGCGGCGACGCCATCGCGCGCGCCCACCCCGGGACGCGGCGGTAGCTCGAGACGAGCGCGTCGGAGAGGTACCGGTCGTACCCCGCGAACAGCTCGTCCGCCCCGTCCCCGGAGAGCAGGACCGGGACGCCGCGCTCCCGCGCCAGCCGCGCCACGAGGAAGGTCGGGATCGAGGCGGCGTTGGCCAGCGGTTCGTCAAGCGCCCACGCCACCTGCCGGACAAGCGCGGGCAGGTCGATCGCCTGGTCGACGAGGACCTCCTCGTGGATCGTCCCGAACTGCTTCGCCGCGACCCGCGCCAGCGCCAGGTCGGCGTTGAATTTCTCCGAGGGCCCCTCCGAAAACCCCGCGCTGAACGTCCGCATCCCCCGGATTTCCGCGGACGCGAGCCCCGACACGATCGTGGAGTCGATCCCTCCCGACAGGTAGCACCCGACCGGCACGTCCGAGATCAGCCGTTTCTTCACCGCCGCCCGCACCCGCTCGCGGACCGCCTCTTCGCCCGGCACGACCGTCTCCGGCCGGACATCCCAGTACTCCCGGATCTCCGTCTTCGCCCCCGCCCTCAGCCAGTGCCCCGCCGGGAGTTTCCGGATCCCCCGGAACATCGTCCACGGCGCCGGGACGTACCCGAGGGCGAGGAAGAGCTCCAGCGCCTCGGGGTCGACTTCGCGGGGGATTCCCGGGTGCTCCAGGATCGCCTTGATCTCGCTTGCGAAAATGAAAACATCGGGGCGGTCGACATAGTAGAAGGGTTTCTTCCCGAGCCGGTCGCGGGCGCAGAAGACCGTCCCCTCGACGCGGTCCGCGATCGCGAAGGCGAACATCCCTTCCAGCCTGTCCAGCATCCCGGGCCCCCACCGCCGCCACCCGTGGAGCAGCGACTCGGTGTCGCTCGACGTGCGATAGGGGTATTCGGGCTCGAGTTCGCGGCGGAGGTCGCGGTGGTTGTAGATCTCGCCGTTGAAGACGATGGTGAAGCGTCCGTCGGGGGTGGACATCGGCTGGGCGCCGGTGGCGAGGTCGATGATGGAGAGGCGGAGGTGGCCGAGGGCGAGCGGCCCGGCGGTGTGGACGCCGCGGCCGTCGGGGCCGCGGTGCGGCATGCGGTCGAGCATCCGCCCCGCGAGGACC
>JABWAY010000428.1 GCA_013360825.1 Candidatus Brocadiia bacterium
CGGCCAGCACGGTCCGGAGCCTCCCCGGCGTCGTCGTCGGCGCCACCATCGGGACAAGCGCCAGCCCGCGAAGATCGCCGAGATGCCGCCGCGCCGCCTCGGGCGGCAGGTCGGGAATGATCGCCCCGGAGAATCCGGCCGCCGCCGCGGCCGCGAAAAACCGGTCCGGCCCCGCCGCGAGCACCGGATTGACGTAGGTCATCACCACCTTCGCCGGCCCTTCGAGAGTCCGGCTCCACTCGAACGCACGCTCCGGCGTCGTGCCCGCCAGCAGCGCCTGGTGCGCGGCCTGCTGGATCACCGGCCCGTCGGCGATCGGGTCGCTGAAGGGAACGCCGATTTCGACGAGGTCGGCCCCGGCGTCCGCGGCGGCGCGGAGGAGTTCGCGGAACGTCTTCGGGTCCGGGTATCCGGCGCAGAGGTACGGCATGAGGGCCGGGCGCCGTTCCCGCCGCGTCCGTTCGAACGCGCGCTCAATGGCTCCCATGGCGCGCCTCCTCTGCGAGGACGGTGTCGAGATCCTTGTCGCCGCGCCCGCTCAGACAGACCAGGACGATTCCGCGGAGCCGCCGGGCCCAGGCGAGGGCGTGGGAGGACTCGAGGGCGGGGATGATCCCCTCCAGCCGGCAGCACTCCCGGAACGCCTGCAGCGCCTGCCGGTCGGTCACGGCGGCGTAGGTGGCGCGACCGGAATCCCGGAGAAACGCGTGCTCGGGACCGACCCCCGGATAGTCCAGCCCTGCGGAGACGGAGTGCGTCCCCGTCACCTGCCCCTCCGCGTCCTGCAGGAGGCAGGACCGGGAGCCGTGAAGCACTCCCGGGCGCCCCGCGGTCAGCGTCGCCGCGTGCCGGCCGCTGCGGAGCCCCTCCCCCTCCGCCTCGACCCCGATCAGGGCGACGCCGCGGTCCCGCCGGAACGCATGGAACATTCCCATCGCGTTCGAGCCGCCGCCGACGCACGCCACCACCGCGTCGGGAGCACGTCCGAGTTTTTTTTTCGCCTGCGCCCGCGCTTCCCTGCCGATCACCGCCTGGAACTCCCGCACCAGAAGCGGGTACGGATGCGGCCCGACCGTCGAGCCGATGATGTAGTGCGTCGTCCGGACGTTCGTGACCCAGTCCCGGATCGCTTCGTTCGTCGCATCCTTGAGCGTGCGCGTGCCGCTCTCCACGCCGCGGACCTCCGCGCCGAGAAGCCTCATGCGCTGCACGTTCGGCGCCTGGCGCGCCATGTCCTCCACGCCCATATAGACGACGCAGTCCAGGCCGAACAGCGCGCAGGCGGTCGCGGTCGCCACGCCGTGCTGACCGGCGCCCGTCTCCGCGATGATCCGCCGTTTTTTCAGCCGCCGTGCGAGCAGCGCCTGCCCGAGCGCGTTGTTGATCTTGTGCGCCCCGGTGTGATTCAGGTCCTCGCGCTTGAGGAAGACGCGCGACGCCTTCCACGCCGCCGCGAGCCGCCGGGCCTCGTAGAGCGGTGTGGGTCGGCCGACGTAGTCGCGGCGCAGGTCCTCCAGCTCGCGCCAGAACGCGCGATCGCGGCGCGCGGACTTCCACGCGGCCTCGAGGTCGTCCAGGGCGGGGATCAGCGTCTCCGGGACGTACCGTCCGCCCCAGGCGCCGAAGTATCCGTGCCGGTCGGGAATCAACGGTGAGCCTCCTCGATGAAGCGCCGGAGTCGGCGCCGGTCCTTGCGTCCGGGGCGGGATTCGACGCCGCTGGAGACGTCGACGGCGAACGGCGCGGCGGCGGCGACGGCGTCCGCGACGTTCTCGGGGGTGAGTCCGCCGGCGAGGATCACCCGCGCGAACCGTCCGACGCGGCGGGCGATCCCCCAGTCGAACGTCGCGCCGGTCCCGCCGGCGATCCCCGGGACGTGCGTGTCGAGGTGAACGAGGGAGCTGCGGAAGCGGCGCGCCGCGGCGACCACCTTCCCGTCGGCGACGCGGAACACCTTCACGAACGGAAGGCCGAGCCCCGCCGCGTAGGCCCGCGACTCGCCGCCGTGGAGCTGCGCCCAGGAGAGTCCGACGGCCCGCGCGATCAGCCGGACGTGATCCGCGGGGGCGTCGATGAAGACGCCGACCCTGTGGACGAAGGCCGGCAGCTTCCGCGTGATCCGGCGCGCTTCCGCCGGCGTGACGGCGCGGGGCCCGCCTGCGAAAACAAAACCGACGGCGTCGGCGCCGGCATCGACGATGCGCGCGGCGTCGTCGGGGTGGACGACGCCCTTGACGACGAGCTTCCGCTTCCACTGCGCACGGATCCAGTCGAGGTCTTTCCAGTCGAGCGAGAAATCCATGTTGCGCGCGACGAACTCGCCCTGGCTCATGATCCCTGCGCCGGCCGCCTGCACCGAGGCGAGGTTGCCGAACTGCGCCTTCGGCCCCCTCAGCATCGCGAGGCTCCAGGCCGGATGCGTCACCATGTCGATCCAGCTCGAGAGACCGATCGCGCTGCGCGCGGTGAAGCGGTTGCGCACGTCGCGCTCGCGGTTCGCCCGCATCGCGATGTCGACCGTCAGCACCAGCGCCGAGCAGCCCGCCGCGTCGGCGCGCGCGATCAGGTTCTTCGTGATCTCGCGGTCCTTGGTGACGTAGAGCTGGAACCAGAACGGCGCCTTGGTGGCCGCGCGCACCTCCTCGATCGAGCAGATCGAGGCCGTGCTGAGGCAGAACGGGATTCCCGCCGCCTCGGCCGCGCGCGCCGCCGCGATCTCGCCCCGCGGCCACAGCAGGCC
>JABWAY010000429.1 GCA_013360825.1 Candidatus Brocadiia bacterium
GTGCGGGTGCCGTTCACGGTCCGGCGCCGGGAGTCGGTCGCGGCGGAGGCCGTGCTGTACCGCGAGGGCGAGATCCCGGCGGGGTTTGTGCAGATCCCGGCGGGGGAAGCGGTGCTGGGGGCGGATCCGGCGCTCGAGCCGGAGCCGCCGGAGCGCGTGGCGCTGACCGATGTTTTTTTTGCCGTGCTCCCCGTCACGAACGCCGATTGGCTCCTCTACCTCGACGACCTCGCGACCCGCGACCCCGCGGCCGCCGCCGCCCGGGTCCCCCGCAGGGACTCCGACCTCGCCCTCCTCTGGACCCCCGCGCCGGACGGACGCTGGTCCCTTCCCGCCCCGGGGACCGCCGAGTCCTGGCTCCCGGATCACCCCGTCACCGGCGTGACCTGGACCACCGCCGCCGACTACGCGGCGTGGCGCTCCGCCCGCGAGGGACGCGCATTCGCCCTTCCCAGCGACGCCGAATGGGAGCGCGCGGCGCGCGGGGCGGACGGCCGGTGGTATCCGTGGGGAAACCACGGGGACCCGGCGTTCAGCAACGGCCGGGAAACGCATCCGGAAGGGGCGAAACTCCTGCCGGCGGGGTCGATGCCGTCCGACGAATCGCCCTACGGCGTGCGCGACCTGGCGGGAAACGCGGCCTGCTGGTGCCGGAACCGGGCTTCCCGGACCGGGGACTGGCGAGCGATGCGGGGCGGCGCGTCGATGAACACCGGGAACCTGCTTCGCTCGGCCTACCGGTTCGGGATGCGCCCGAACATCATCCGGCCGTACGTCGGGGTCCGGCTCGTGATGCACCCGGTCCCCCCGCACGACGCGGCGGTCTGAGCGGCGCACCGGCTTTTCGCGGAATTTCCGGAAAATCCCGCGCGCCCGGAATCGGTTCCCCAAGGTACTCCCGGGGGAATCATTCCAGCACCGGAGACTGCCCGTATGCGAACGCCCTGCCTCGCGGCCCTCGCGGCCGCCGCCTTCGCGCTGCCCGCGCTCGCGGTCACGCTGATCCCGCTGACAGATCAGGAGATCGCGGCGCACGCCGCCCACGCCGTCGTCGGGACCGTGACCGGGACCCGGGTCGGGGAACTCGACCCCGACGGCGACGGCGTCTCCCAGCCCTGGACCACCGTCACGCTCCGGGTGGAGCAGGCGTTGAAGGGCGAATTCCGGGCTGGCGACACACTTTCATTCCGCCAGATGGGCGGCACCGTCGGCCAGACGACCCTTCGGACCCCCGGACTCCCGCAGTTCGCCGCCGGGGACCGCGTCCTGCTTTTCCTCAACGCCCGCCTCGACAACCCCGCGGTCTCGCCTCTCGTCGGCTGGTCGCAGGGGTGCTGGCGGATCCGGACCGGCGGGGACGGAGCCGCGCACGCGGCCCGCGACTTCTCCGGCGCCTGCTTCGCCACGCTCCGCGACGGCCGGCTCGTCGCCGCGCAGAAACCCGACTCACGCGAGGAACCGCTCGGCGACCTGCTGGAACGCTTCGAGGCCGTCCTTTCGGGAGACAACCGGTGAAACGGAAACTCACGCTCGCCGCGCTGCTCGCCTCCGCCGGATTCGCGGGCGCCTGGTCGTTCCTCGACTCGCCCCCGCCGAAATGGGGGGGCTCCCCGACGGGGTCGGGAAGCGGCGGCGAGGTCACCTTCTTCATGAACGAGGCCGGGACCGCCGACGTTCCGGGACTGGCGGAGGGGACGATGATCGCGGGCGAACTTGCGGAGTGGGACGCGGCCACGTCGGGCGCGCTCGACCTCGAGTACGGCGGCACGATCCCGGTCGCCGCAGAGCCGGGGGACGGTCTGAACGTCATCGACTGGCGCGCGCTCGGCCCCGGGATCGGCGCGGGGACGTTTCCGATGTATGTGGGGGGAGAGATGCTGGAGGCGGACATCCAGATGAACTCGGACATGGACTGGAGCGATCCGGTGTTCCTGGAGAACGTCCTGCTGCACGAGCTCGGGCATGCGGTGGGCATGGACCACGAGGACGGCGTGACGGCAGTGATGAACTCCGTCGTGATGGGGACGACCGAGCTCCAGCCCGACGACGTGGCGGGGATCGTCGCGCTCTACGGCACAGGCGGCGGGTCGGACGGGACCGGCGGGGGAGCGGCCCCCCACGCCCCTACTTGGTGCGCTAGGCGCACTGCGTCCGCCAAGCGCCATCGAGGACTTCGTGGCTTACCAGCGTGACAGCATAGAACGCAGCATTCTCTTCTTCGACACCTTACGGCAGCGCGCCGAAAACATGCTGGCGCATGAACGCACCGGCAAACCTCCGCTTCTCGACTTCGATTACGAGTTGTTCCTCGACGCCCGTCGATTCGATAGACCTGCCAACTACGCTCTGCTCTACATCACCCGCGTTGGCGATGACTGCGTTCCAGACTGCCTCGACCCTACCAAGCCGCCTGTGATGATTGTCGACCCACGAGCCGGACACGGCCCCGGCATAGGCGGCTTCAAAAGAGAATCGGAAGTCGGAATTGCTCTGCATGAAGGGCATGCAGTCTACTTCGTCGTCTTCTTTCCTGAGCCGATGCCCGAGCAGACGCTTGAAGACGTGCTCCATGCATTGCGCCGCTTCGTTGAGGAGATCAACCGGCGTCACCCTGACGTTCGCCCGGTCTTGTACGGCAATTGCCAGGCCGGTTGGGCGATGACGATCCTCGCCGCCGACTGCGAAGGCTTGGCCGGACCGACTGTATTGAACGGCTCTCCTTTGTC
>JABWAY010000071.1 GCA_013360825.1 Candidatus Brocadiia bacterium
CCGGCGCTCGTCCAGCAGCGGCCACGCCAGCACCCAGAACCACCCCGCCGCCGCCGCCGCCCAGGCAGACAGCTCCTCCGGCCGCCGCGCCAGCTCGCGCGGCAGGACCCACAGGAACGCCGCCACCGCGACAGCCTGACAGATCCCGAACGCCAGCAGGATTCGACCCATGAGCCCTCATCACAGCACGCCAGCCCGGAATGGAACAGGGGCCGGCGTTCCCCGCCGGCCCCCGTTCAGAACGTTCCGCACGACGCGCGGTTCACCGCCTCGTGATCACCACCGGATCGTCAAACTGCACCTTCACCCGCGCCACCCCCTTCAGCCTCGGCTGGCTCATCAGCACCCCCTTCAGGTTCAGGATCTTCTCGTCCACCGGCAGCTCCCCGTGCTTCCCCGCCGCAGGCGCCCGTCCCCACTCGATCGCGACGCCGTCCTCGGCAAGAATCACGATCTCGCTCTCGCGACCGCCGCGCCCGACACGGCTGACGTCGATCCCGGTCACCGTCATCTGCCGGTCGATCCGGTTGTCCGCCAGCGCGCAGCCGACCGACACCCCGGCGTCCACCATCGCGTCGTCCCAGACCTTTCCAGGCTCCGGCGCCGCCGATCTGACGCCCAGAACCTTCGCGACCGGAAAGGAGAACCGCGGAACCTGCGCATACTCCCCCGGAATCCGGATCCGCTCACGGTCCACCAGGATGTACCGCCCCCGGACCTCCACCGCAACCGCCGGCTTGCGCATCTCGACCTTCACGCGAAGCGAGTTGGGGAATTCCTTCTCGACCGACAGGACCCGCGCGACCCAGGGATTCGCCTGGTAGTGCTCGGTCACGCGGCGCACGACGTCCGGGTCGAAAATGCTCATCTTCCCGGTCAGCGGACCGCTCGTACGGAACTCGCCGACCAGCGCGTCGCCCGCCCACTCGGGACGGTCGGCCACGTGCAGCGAGGCGAGGTCGATGGTGTACGAGTCGCCGACCTGGAGGTAGGCGTAGACCGAGCGATGGACCAGGACGAGCAGCAGCGCCCCGAGGATCGTGATGACGGCGGTGAACCCGTGCCGGGCAAGCGGTCCGGAACCGGCGTCCTGCGGTTTGTCGGTGTGCGTGGCCATGGAGGCTCCAATGAGGGAGGACGCCCTTCATGGGGAGTATCGGCCGGAACGGCCGCGGAATTGAGCGCCGCCGGGAGAGGCTCCCAGCCGCGGGCGTTTTCCGGTGGACGTCCACCGGGATCCGCCCCACCATTCCCCCATGCCCCCTCCCCTCCCCGCGGCCGCCCTCGAGGCCCTCCGCTCCGCCCTCGGCCCGGAAAACGTCCTCACCGATCCCGCCACGCTGGAGAAGTACGCCTCCGACGAAACCGAAGACCTCGTCTATCCCCCCGGCTGCGCCGTCACGCCGGTCTCAACCGCGCAGGTCAGCGCCGTCCTGCGGATCGCCTCCGCGCACCGCATCCCGGTCACCCCCCGCGGCGCCGGCACCGGCCTCTCCGGCGGCGCGCTCGCCGTCCACGGCGGCATCTCCCTGTCCCTGGGGAAGATGAACCGCATCCTCGAAATCGACCGCGCCAACCTCATGGCCGTCGTCGAGCCCGGCGTCATCACCCAGGTCCTCCAGGAGGCGGTCGAAAAGGAGGGGCTGTTCTATCCCCCGGACCCCGCCTCCCGCGGGTCCTGCATGATCGGCGGGAACGTCGCCGAATGCGCCGGCGGCCCGCGCGCGCTCAAGTACGGCGTCACGAAGGACTGGGTCCTCGGGCTGGAAGCGGTGCTCGCCGACGGAAGCGTGATCCGCACCGGCGGCAAGCTGCTCAAGAACGTCACGGGCTACAACATCACGCAGCTCCTTGTGGGCAGCGAAGGAACGCTGGCCGTGGTGACGAAGATCATTCTCAAGCTCATTCCGTGGCCGCCCTTCCGCTCCACCCTGGTGGCGACGTTCGACTCCCCGGAGCAGGCCTGCATCGCCCTGACGAAGATCTTCGAGGCCCGGATCGTCCCGTGCGCCGCGGAGTACATGGAGTCCGCGGCGATTCAGGCCGCGGCGAGGAAGCGCGGAAAACGATTCCCGGGGATGGAGGCCGCGGCGACGCTGCTGATCGAGGTCGACGGGCACGATCGCGACGTGGTCCAGCGCGACGGGCTCCGGACGGGAGAGGTCTGCGTCGAGAACGGGGCGCTGGACGTCATCGTCGCGGACTCGCCGACTCAGCAGAACGACATGTGGGACATGCGGCGGGCGATCGGCGAGGCGGTGAAGGGGATCTCGACGTACAAGGAGGAGGACACGGTCGTGCCGCGGTCCGAGCTTCCGCGGCTGATGCGGGCGCTGGAGGCGATCCGGGTGAAGCACGGGATCACGACGATCTGCTACGGCCACGCGGGGGACGGAAACATCCACGTGAACATCCTGAAGATGGGGATGAGCGACGCGGACTGGGAGACGAAACTCCCGCCGGCGATCCGGGAGATTTTCACGGAGGTCGTCCGTCTGGGGGGGACGATCAGCGGCGAGCACGGGATCGGCTGCGTGCAGCGTGAGTGGCTGCCGATCGCGATGACCCGCGAGGAGATCGACGTGATGCGCCGGGTGAAGGCGGCGCTCGACCCCCAGGGGATCCTCAATCCCGGAAAACTGGTGCCGGACAGGGACGCCTGACCCCGTCCGCCGGCAGCTTCAGAGCTTCGTTTCCATCTCCCAGGTCCGACTCCACCCCAGCTTCTCGTAGACCCCGCGCCCCTTCTCCGACGCGTGCAGGAAAAACCGCGGAAACCCGCGGGCACGGGCCCACCGGGTCGCGGCGCGGACGATCTTCGTGGCCAGTCCCCTGCCGCGATGCGCCGGCTCCGTGTACATCGAAAGCAGGTACGGAACCCGCCCCCCCGCCAGCACCGGATGCGGCTGATGCTCGCGCAGCCAGACACACCCCCCCGCGACGACCGTCCCGTCGCGCAGAACCGCGAGAAACCCGACCAGGTCCCCCGTCCGGAGCAGCCGGCGCGCCCAGACGGCATAGGCGCGGTCCGCGGCCGCAAGCGACCTCGGACTCCCGCGCCCCATGTCCCGGAACATCGCGTCCCGGTGGCGCCGGAGCACCCCGAGATCCCGCACCGTCGCACGGCGGATCCTCACCGGAGCCGCACGCCCCGGCATCGCGCTACTTCGGGCTCCAGAGCCCGACCAGATTCCCGGAAGGATCCTTCATCTCCCCGCAGAATCCCCAGTCGCCGCCCTCGATCTTGCGCTTCGCCGAAACTGCCTTTCCACCCAGCGTCTTCGCCTTCTTCAGCGTCGCCGCAATGTCCCGCACCCCGACGTAGAACACGATCGACCCGGCCTTGATCTTCGACTTCGGCACCAGCGAAAGCCCGCCGCCCATCGTTCCCTTGTCGCGCCACATCCAGTACCCGGGAAGCGCGGGCATGATCGTCCACCCGAATAGCCCCTTGTAGAACGCCGCGGCACGCTTCAGGTCCGAGACGCTGATTTCGATATGACCGACGGCGTTGAAGACGGTCTTTCCGGATGCCATGGCGATGCTCCTTTGATCTGCGGGGATTGGAATTCCAGGTCGGTCTCCATGAAAACGGAAGTCCCCGGACCCGTAAAGAAAGAGCGTCGCCGTCAGATCTTCCGGAACCGGGGATGCGGCGCCATCACCACGAGAAGCGCCAGCCGCCCCTTCCCGCAGTTCGACACCCCGTGCTCCGATCCGGCGGGCGCGTGGACCACCATGCCGGGCCCCAGGACGCGCGACTCCGTGCCCACCTGGAAGAGTCCCTCGCCTTCCAGCACATGGTAGACCTTGTCCGCGTCGGAGTGGACGTGCGGCTTCTGCGACTGGCCGGGTTCGAGGCCGTAGACGTCGCAGAACATCCGTTCGGTTTCGAACAGGCTCACCTTCGCCATCTTCTCCGGCGAGAACCGCAGCTCGTCGCCGGCGTGCTTCCACCAGCCCATGCCCCACACCTCGATGAAGATGCCCTGAGGGCGTGATCCCCTCGTCCGTCACAAAAACAAAAAGGGGAGGCCGGCGAATCCCGGCCTCCCCTGTCGGTCCGTCGGTGAACTACTTGTCGTCGCGCACCCTCGCCTGCAGCCTCGGCAGCCCGTCTCCCTCGGTGTCCTTGATCCAGAAGAAGGCGGCCCGCGAAAGCGTGTCGCCGGTCCCCTGCGCGGTGTAGAACTGCGACATCGGATTCACGAACGGCGGCGGCGGGCCGGGATTGATATACCGGGGCGTGTAATACACCCTCGGCCGGCCGGAGAACGGAACGCCCGTGTCGTCCAGCCAGAGCGGCGCGGAGATCAAGCCGGACGGGTGCGTCGTCATCCACTTCCAGGTCGCCTTCGCGCTCCCGTACTCCTGGTAGTGGTACCCGCCGAACTCGGAGAACCACAGTCCGACCGTGTGCGACTCCCTGGCCCAGCCACGGATCTCCGGGCGGGTCTCGGGGGTCGGGGCTCCACCGGGAGGATCAAGCCGGAACGGGACTGCGAACTTGCTTCCCCAGATCGACGGGCTGAACGACTTGTCGAACGCCTCGCCGGTCGGCTGCCAGTCGCGGGTCATGAGCCCTTCGCCCATGGTTGGCGCGTCCGGCCGCTGCTCGAGGAAATAGACGTTCACGTGCATGAAGGAATGCTGGCGCTTTCCTTTCGACCCGCCGATGTCCGCGTGCGTGGTGCCGGCCCGTGTGTGAGACAGGATGATGCCCTGCGGCGGGGTCTGCAGGGCCGGAACACGGCTGTCGATCTGGAAGGTCCCGCCCTTCGTCGCGGTCGTCCGCTCTGCCCACATGTGGTACTGGTTGCCGGGAGAGCCGGGGGCGAGCGCGTCCTTGATGTAGAACGCGGTCACATGTCCGCCGTCCGACCCGTCGATCGCATTGAAATTCCAGCGCTCGAGGTTGATCCGTCCCATCCCCGGCTGATTCCCGCCCCGGAACGATTCCAGAAGTGTCCTCGAGAACGTCGGAGTCGTCGGGTCCGCCGACAGGTCGGCGGTGATCGCCGCCCGCCAGATCTGGTCGGCCGTGCTGTCGCTCTGTTCCCAGAACAGGTTGAGGACGGCCGGATCGCCCTGTGCCCCCGTGATGTACCCGAGCCCGTCCTGGAAGCAGAACCACTTCACGTCGGTCCCGTCGACGTCGAGGTTGACCGCGATGCCGGCGTTCCGGCGCTTGGCGAGCGATTTGGGCGTTCCCGAACGGACGGTGAGGATCTCGCTGAACCAGAGCGCCCGGTCGACCGTCGCGCCGGACTTCTGGTCCTTGAGCCACGCGACGCACAGCCAGTCCCCGTTGCGGGCCAGGGCGACATCCACCTGCGTGGAGGCGACCCCGTCGGAAATCGTGGCGTCCTCGGTGTCCAGGAACTCGTGCTCGAGCTGGACGCCGGTGGTCTCGTTGATTTCGATGCAGGCGAGGCGGCCGTTCTTCGCGTTCACGCCGAACGTCGGGTTCGCCTGCCCTTCGGACAGTTCGGCCACGACCAGCATCGCGCGGCACAGCCCCTCGTCGGAGCCGTACATTCCGCGCCCGTCGGCGAGGAAGCTGCTGTCCTGCCTGAGGAACATGACGTTGTTCTCGATGTCGTCGCCCGCAAACGGCGTCGCGGCTGTCAGAGCCTGGGTCGCCCCTGCAGTCCTGGCCTTGAGATCGAAGGCGATGCACTGCAGCGTGATGTCGTCCCCGTTGTCCATCGGGGCGTTGTAGTCCCACAGTTCGGGCTCCGGACCCAGGCCGTAGCAGTCCGCGGCGACGCGCATGATCAGGAGATTGTTGTAGGAGACGAACCGCGCCTCGACCCGGGTCTGGTCGGCGTAGATCCCGCTGTCGCTCGCGCCGAAGGTCACGGTCGAAACGCGCGTCTCCGCATTCGGAAGCAGCGGCGCCGCCGCCGGGCCCGCCTGGTTGAAGTCATACATCACGTACCGCGCCGCCAGGTCCTCCACGGCCTCGTCGCCGTCGATGTTCTCGCCCTGGAGCCAGAACAGCGCCAGGCCGGTGGTGACGTCCCCGTAGGAATAACGGTACTGGTAGTTGAGCCAGCGCGCCTCCCCGATCAGCCCGTCCGTCGCGATCCCGTGACAGATGACGTTCTCGTCGAACCCGTCCCTCTCCAGGCTGACCCGGGTCGCGATCCGCGTGAACCCGTAGTCCAGCGACGGGGTGCCGTAGTACGACTTGTCGAAGTAGACCTGGTAGAGCGCGCGGTTCTCGCCGTCCGGACCGCCGTCGTCTGAGTCGTTGTCCACCGCGGTGAGAAAAATGAGGGCATCCCCGTCCCGGTTCTCGAGCGCGTCGGACGCGTTGCACCCCGAGTTGATGAACGCATGCACAACCCGGTCGCCGATCACCGACGACTTCTTCCCGTCGGGGATGACGATGTTGACGCCGGCGGTGAAGGTGGTCCCGTTGAAGTAGTGGACCCAGAGCCCCTCGGTCAGCGTCGTGTACGACACGATCGCGCGGCCGGTCGACCCGTTGAAGGTGCAGTGCAGGTTCTGGCGGAAGTCCTTGCCGGCGGGGCTCAGCGTCGTGACCTTCTCCGAGAAGTCCACTGTCTCGGATTTCCCGGGGAACCTCGAGGGATCAAAGATGTCCCCCGGAGCGGCCAGTGCGGGGCCTGCGACGGCCAGGATCGCCGGCAGTATGAATTTCGAGAATCGAACCCCCATCACAGTCCTCCCAGCGCTTCTCTGGCACCCCTCGGGGCACTTTTCGGACGCGGCGGGGAATAAAGAAATGATAGCCGGGTCCGTCCAGAGATCTCTCGTGGGCCGGGGACTGCCCCCGACCTTTCTCAAATTGTAGAATGCCCGAAGTTAAGGATCAAGGGTCTTTTTACGGATTTTAAGCAGCCGGGAGGAAATCTCCCTCGGAGGACTTCGTTTGCCCGGGGAGGCAAAAGTCAGCCCCCCCCACGCCCCCTACTTCCCGCCGGGGGTCGTCAGGCCAAATCCCCAGTCCCGGGGAAGCCCTCCGAAACCCTCGCGCTGAAGCGTCGACAGATGCCCCGCGAGCCTCCCATCCCACTTCTCATACAACCGCGCAACCGCAGTCTCCCGGTCAAACTCCTCCCCCTGCCGCCAGAAAATCGCCTCCAGTTCCGAGGCAAAGGTCCCCATCTCCCCTTCCATCGACTCCACCTGCGCCGGGCTGAGGTCGAGCGTCCGCTGGAGCGCCTGGACCCACCCGCGTCCCTGGACGATCAATTTCTCCAGCCGCTGCCGGCGCTGTTGCGCGTTTTCCGCATTCCGCGCTTCCTCTTCTTCGGAGCTGCCCACAACCGGTGGAACCCGATCGGGCGGCCGCGCCACGTCCTTTGGAGGGTCGACCGCAACCCGCGGCTCCGCTTTGCCGAGGTCCGGGCGGGTGTCCCCGCCCGTATCGGGAGCCTGGGATTCCTGCGACGGGCTGCCCTGTCGAGTGAACCAGAAGACGATCACCGCCAGGACGGCGGCCAGGAGTATCGTGATGGACTGTTTCATCGCCTCCCCAGTCTACGCGATCCCCGGCTTCCCGCAGCGGCCCGGCCGGCGGACGGACGCCCGGAAGCGCCCGCCCGCCGCCGACCGCAGCCCCTCTACTTCTGCCCCTCCGCAGGCTTGTCCACGATCACCAGCCGGAACTCATCGCTGATCGCCCGGACGCTGGGCGCGTACATGGCGTACCCGTTGACCGGCATCGCGTGGAAGTGCCCCGGGATCTCGGCGCGCACCCGATAGGAGACCTTGTGCGTCCCGCGCGGGAGCCAGCCCATGAAGATCGCGACCTTCTCGTCCCGGAACTCGCGGTTCGAGGCGATCGTCCCGTAGGCCGGTCCGCTCAGCACCTCGGTCGGCTCGCAGCCGGCCGCCTTGAAGTCCTCGAACACGAGGTACTCGTAGTCGTTCGGCGCGTCGACCGTCAGCTCGATCTCGATCAGGTCGCCGCTCGTCACGGTGGCCCCGCTCTCGAGCACCGCCCGGTCGAACTCGATCCTCTTCACCTTCCGGCCGCCTTCGTTCGACTCGACCGTCCGAGGGGTCAGTTTCACATAGGTCCGCTTGACCGCCAGCTTCGATCCGGCCGCCCTGATGTCCTCCTCGGTCGAGAAGTACTTGAGATAGACGGTCCAGTAGGCCGTCCCCTTGCCGGACTTCGTCACGGTGATCGTGTGCTTCCCGGCCTCGACCGCGTCGCCGCGCATCACGGCCTCGCCGTCGAGCGTGAAGACGTTGTCCGCCGTGACGCCGAACGACTTCAGCGGCTTGCCGTCGATGAGGACGTCGGCCGTGTACTCGGGCGAGAGCTCCCCGGCCACCTTTGCATACTCGACGAGCGCCAGGATCGAATTCGCCGTGTCGCGCGTCGACTTCCAGGTCACCCCCTGGCGGTTTGTCAGCAGCCACTTCGCCAGCCGGTCCGTGTTCGGGTTCTTCGGGTCGACCCGGCAGTACGCCCGCAGGATCGCCGCGTTCCCTTCCACGTCGTCGCCGTACCAGTACCACCACGCCCACTTGTCCTCACGCTTCCACCAGGCCAGTCCGGCCTTTTCGTCGACCTGGATGAAGTCCTCCATGTTCCGGATCGCGACCTGTGCCTTTTCATTCTCCCCGCCGAGCTGCAGCGCCATCGCGAGGAGGGCTTTACCGTACGAGTTCAGGTCGTCGCGCTTGTCGTAGAGGTGGAGCAGGTCCTTCTTCACCAGCGCCTGGCACTCCGCGAGGACGTACGCGGCGTAGACGGCGCGGTGCGGGTCCTTTTCGGTGCGAAGGGCGTTCTTCAGGGCATTGACGCCGTTCTGGAACCGGTTCTCGTCGACCGGGGCGCCCGCGACTTTCGCGATCCTCAGCCCGTTGACGACGTAGGCCGTGATGAACGGATCGACGTTGTTGTCCTGCCACCAGCCCCACCCGCCTGCGCCGTTCTGGAAGGAGTACAGGCGGGCGAGTCCCTGCTCGACCATGTGCTGCATCTGCTGGGTGTGGAAAACAGGGTCCCTGGACGGCGGGAGGTCGGCGTAGGCCAGTTTGCGGCGTTTGCCGATCTCCTCGAGGCTCATACCGGCGTCGCGGAGCGAGCCTGCCACGGCGACGGCGGGCATGAAGCGGGACATCGTCTGCTCGACGCACCCGTACGGGTACTCGATCAGGTACGGGAGGGCGTCGAGGATGGCGCCCATCATGGTCGGCTGGACCTGGATGACCAGGTCGGTCGTCGAGATCTTCCGATCGGCGGGGACGACGATCTCCACGGTATCGGTCGCGGAGTCGGCCCGGATGACGCCCGACCAGCCGTGGAACTTGTCCATGCCGTGCACGTAGACCGGGAAGTCCATCTGCATCGCGTCGGAGTCCTCCCGGCCGATCGCGCTGACCAGCACGCGGGCCGAGCCCTCCTTCACGGCCTTGACCTTCCAGTCCACGCGGGCCTCGCCGGACGGGGCGACGGCGACCTCGAACTCCGCCTTGTCGACGAGTTCGAGCGTGCCCCCCTCCAGTTTCAGCGTGACCTTCACGCGCTCATCCGTCTTCCCCGTGTTGTTCACGATCGCGGACAGGAGCAGTTCGTCCCGCTCCCGGAAGAACCGCGGCGCCTGGAGGCGCGCCATCACCGTCTTGCGGGTCACGATTTCCCTGTTGAGCGACGCCACCCGGGTCTCCCGGTCGATGCCGCGCGCATGGAACCGCCAGGTCGTCAGCGAATCCGGAAGCGTGAACTCGATCGAGGCCTTCCCGTCGGCGCCGGTGACGACCCACGGGGTCCAGTACGCCGTGTCTGCGAAATTCTTCCGCACGACCGGCTCCGGACCGCCCTGTTCACCCTGGGGCTTTCCGTCTTTTCCGGCCTTCAAATCTCCTTTTTCCTTCGACAACGACTCCAGTTTCTTCCTCTCGCCCCCGCCGCCCTCGTCGTCCGCGGAGTTCCCGTGCGCTTCCGCCGCCGGCGGTGCGCCGGGGGCAGCGTTCTTGGACTCCTCCAGCCGCTCGGACTCGGCCCCGTCCCAGACGCCGCCGGACGATCCGCCGTCCGCGTATCCCCTCAGGGTGCGGTTCCTGGACCCGATGCTCATCGGATCGCCGTGCAGCTTGTACTTGGGGTACTTGTTCCCGTCGCGCGTCCACGGCGACGTGCTGTACGAACGGGACGTCTGGAGCTCCACGTTCGCCCACCGGCGGCCGCCCCAGAACAGCAGGCGCATGTCGGCCAGCGCATGCGGCGCGATGTACGTCACGCTCTTGTCGAAAACCGAGATCCCGAACTCCGCCTGCACCGGCTTCCCCTGCCAGTCCTTCGCCGTAATGTCGAACCGCGCCTTCTCGCCGGGCTTGTACTCCGGCTTCGAGGGGGTCGCGGTGACGTCGAGGAAGCGATGGGCCGGCGGGACGAACAGTTCCACGATCGACTGGTGGATCTGGCCGTCGCGGACCGTGAGGGCGCGGAGGAAGAAGTTGGGAACGTGCATCTCCTCCAGCGGAATCTCGATGATGCGGGATTTTCCGGCCAGCCGGACGACCTCGCGCGACAGGAGCCGCGGCCCGGCCTCCGTGGTCAGCATCACGGTCGCGCCGGGAACGTCGCTCCAGAGGAGGACGCGCGCCGTCTCCCCCGGCCGGCAGGTCCGGACCTCCGGGCTGAGATTGAGGGCCGAGAAGCGCACGTCCGAGGTCGTGCTGTTCGGATCGGCGATCTGCACCTGGGTGCGGCCCGTCACCGTCTCACCCCATCCGTCCTTCGACGTGTAGGTGAACGCGTAGACCCCGTCCCGGTCGGACTGCCACTTGAAGTACCCGCGCCCGTTCGTGTCCGTCTTCGCGGGCTCGGTGATCACCGGCTCGTCCTTCCACCCCCCGTCCGGCGCGATCGACGCGTCCCAGACCACCCGGGCGACCGTCATCGACCCCTCGCTGGTCAGCGGCCGGTTGTTCGCGTTCTGCGTGACGAACTCGATCTCCACCGGGCTCCCCGCGACGTAGAACCCGCGATTGGCCGTCAGCGACGCATACATCTGCGTGCGCGTCACCCGGACCGTCCCCTCGCCCTCGATCGTGCGCCGGGTCGAGTCGGTCACCTCGGCGTGAACCACATACTCGTGGTCGCGGTCGGAGAGCTCCGTCTTCGCCTTCTGCGTCGACCACTCCACGACCAGGATCCCGTTCTCGTCGGTCTTCCCCGTCCCGCTGGCGACGACCTCCCCGTCCCATCCGTGCCCCGGCCGACCCCAGCGGTCGCCGTAATACCAGTCGAACTCGTCCGCCTCGCGCCACCAGAACGCGAAATCCCGGCGCGTCACGCTGTACCGCACGTCCGCATTCGGCACCCCGCCGCCGAAGTAGTACGACGCCCGGACCTCCGCGGTCAGCCCTTCACCCAGCCGCGCCAGCTCCGTCTTCGACACCACCTCGACGAGCATCTCCGGCTTCTTGTACTCCTCGACCCGGAAGGCGTGCCACCCGTTCGCGTTCGGCGCCGTCACCTGGATCGAGTACTGCCCCAGCGGCGGCTCCTCGCCCAGCATGATCTCGCCCGCCACGCTCCCGAACTCATTCACCGGCAGCTCCCGGTTGAACAGCTCGTTCCCCTTCACGTCCGTAATCCGCACCCGCGCCAGCCCCTTTGCCGGCTCATACCCGGTCCCGTTGTCCGACCGCAGGGTCGCCTTGAACATCACCTTCTGGTTCGGCCGGTAGACCGGGCGGTCCGTGAACGCGTCCACCCGGGGACCGCGGCCGCCGTCCCGCTGCGCGTACCACCAGTTCCCCGGACCCAGCGCAAACTGCGTCCCCTTCCGCGCCCACGCCCAGACCGTCGCCCCCTGGTCCCGCCCGACGAGAGTGACCGTCGCGAGCCCGTCCGCCCCGGTTTTCTTCGTGAACTTGTGATCCTCGTGCCGCTGACGCTTGTTCTCCCACGTCGTGATCCGCTCCAGCACGCGCAACTCCGCGTCCGCCACCGCGTCTCCCGTCTTCGCGTCGGCGGCGAAGTACACCGCCTCCGTCCCCGCCATCCGCTCCACCAGCACCAGGTCGCTCACCACCACCACCACCCGGCTCACGATCCCGTCCGCCTCCGCCGTCAGCAGGTACGCTCCCTCGCCTTTCACCTCCGGCTTGACGATCGTCGCCATCGACGCGTGGAGCCCGTTGTCCTCCGACTTCCAGGTCCAGGACCGGATCTCCTCGCCCGCCAGCTGGTCCGCGGCATGCCCCGCGGCGAAGTTCAGGAAGTCGCCCCCGCGGAAATCCCCCTCCGTCCGCTCCTGGTACAGCTCCCAGGCGCGCGGGAGGTCGAACCGCTGGAGTTTCAGGGCGACCGAAGCGACGTTCCGGTACCCGAGGTTGATTTCCGGCTGCTGCGCGGTGGTCCATGTCGCGACGCCGCCGAAGCCGAGGCGCGGGCGGCGGATTTCCTGCGTGTGATAGGCCGCGTCCGACTCCCATTTCGAGTCTTTCCAGTTCGCGACCTTTGCGTACTCGGTCAGAGCCTCGGCGAACCGCCCGTGGTTCTCCAGGGCGAGCCCGATCGAGTACTGGAGCTGGTCGGCGATCCCGCTGTCCGGGTGCTTCGCGACCGCGTCCCGCCACACCGCCAGCGCCGTGTCGAGCAGATTGTCCTCCGGCCGGATCTCAAACCACCAGTTGCGCCGGAGCAGGTACAGCCCCTTCGCCCGCATCGCTTCCGCCGTCATCCGGCGCTTCTCCCCGTCCGTGTCGAGCCGTCCCACCTCGTCGAAAAGGAAAAGCACCTTCTCGTTCGGAGTCCAGCCCGGGTCGTAGCGCTTGGCGTCCGCGACCGGATCGGTCCAGCGGGCGCCCCCGCCGGCGTGCTGCATGCGGGATGTGACGGCCTGGGCGAGCTCGAAATTGACCTCGACGGAGAGGGCGCGGATCCGGGCATCCTTCTCGGCGATACCCGCGGCGTCCCCGGGATTCGTGGCGAGCGCCGTCGCGTAGAGGTCGCGCAGGTCGTACCCGGCCTTCTTCGCCTCCTCGAACGCCCGCAGGCTGTTCTCGAGGTCCTCCTGGTGCGTCCAGCGGTAGGTCGACCCGTCGATCCACTCCCCGCGCTTCTTCTCCTCCCCCTTCTCGTACAGCTCATGCGGCCAGTCGCGGTAGAGCCGGCCGAGCAGCAGGAGCCCGGTCAGCTTGTAGTGGTCGCCGCCGCGCACGACCGCCTGGACCGCTTCCTCCGCCTCCACCCACTGCCGCAGTTTCAGGCGGCAGGTCGCGATGCGCAGCTTGAGCTCGTCCCCCTGTTCGAACTGCGGGGCCGTCTTCTGCAGCTCCAGAAACTTCTCCAGGGCCTTCTTGTACGACTTCTCCTCGAAGGAAGCGTTCGCGTCCTTCCAGCGGTCCTGGGGAGTGGGGTCGCCGGCGAGGGCAAGGGTCACCGTGAGCGCGAGCGCTCCGGCGAATGCGGCCGCGGCCGCGAGGATCGTGCGCAGTTTCATGAAAATCTCCGGAGAGGGTAGAGAGATTGAGCCTGGGGTTGGACGCGGGGAGCGTGCGCGAGTTCCCGGGGAATGAAACTTTTTTCCGCCGCCCCGCTTCAGTGCCCCGCCGGGCCGCCGACATCGTCGGTGTCCGCGTACTTTCCGGCGATCAGCAGGTCGTACCCCTTCTGCCGGTCGTTCTTCGGCGCGCCGGTGTACTCGGCGCAGCACTTGTAGCAGACGGTGCGCATGGGGATGAGGAAGTAGAGGACGAAGTCGAGGACGATGATCCCGAGGAAGGAGAGGCCCCAGGTTTTCTGGGCGAAGGCGATGGCGAGGCCGGCGGAGACGACGATCACGCCGCAGCCGAGCACCTGGGGGAACGCCTTTTCGACGTAGAGGTTCGGGCAGCCGCAGTTCCAGCACGCGTCGAGCGTTTCCCCTGTGGGGGGAAGGGTGATCTTGAGGGGGTCGCCGCACCCCGGGCAGGGGCGTTGGGGTTCGTGGCCGGAGAGGAAGGCCGAGCCGAGGCAGCGGTCCCGTTCGCACCAGACGCGGATAATCACAGGGCTCGCAGGCTCCAGGTGGCGACCATTTCGCCGATGAGGACGAAGACGCAGGCGACGTAAAGGATTCCGGTCGCGCTCTGGTTCGACTTGAGGCGGATGCAGCGCCAGGTCATCCAGGCGAGGATCGCGGGGCCCGCGACCCCGACGGCCAGCCGGAGAAAGATGAGCAGCTGGTCGGTCGTCGCCGCACGGAACACCTGGGTCAGCAGGATCGCCTCCGCGCCGAGCACCAGCGCCCGGAACGCCACCGAGAGCCCGAAAAACCCGTTCATCCGGCGGAGGTGGTCGAACGACATCCCCTTCTTCACGAGGTACCAGTGCCCCAGCACCATCGTGTCGAGGACGGTTCCGAGCATCGCGGCGGAGGCGAGGAGGGAGGCGCCGACGATCCAGGGTTCGGCGGGGAGGCCGCCCGGGCGCACGCGCACGACGGCGACGAGGGCGGCGACGCCGGCGAGGAC